>JAEEHB010000025.1 GCA_016280595.1 Clostridiaceae bacterium
GGCGTTCTTGCAGGAGTGCTGCCCGATGTGCCGCAAACCACACTGTTCAATCCGCCCGAAACGGCAAAATGGGGAGTGTTCAGAGTAACAGCAGTCAACGGTACCGTTCTTATCCTCACCGACAGGAGCGGTGATGAAAGCAAACTGTATTCCTGCGATTACGGAGACCTGGAAAGTGCCGCAGAAAAGAATTTCCGCGCAGGCTCACTTTTGAGTATCTGTTATGAGCCGGGACAGATGGTTGATGGCTTTATTCATATAACACCTTACCAGATTGATTTTACCGATGAAATGTGATTGCCGATAAAACGAGCAGATGAGGTAATACTATGTCCAATCAGGGGACGGTTCCACGATTGACATAAACTCAATTCCCGGATAAATATTTTTCAAATAAAAAACGCTCATCGTTCTGATGAGCGTTTTTCTTTATCCTTCAAACTCAAATTCTTCTATCAGCGAAATCACCTTTGTTTCCGTTTCTTCAAAGGCGCGCATGCCGAGCGCTTTCAGTTCCTCATTGTCATCGTCGTCGCAGAGCATCGCGAAATCGTTGCCGATTTCACTCACGGGCTCGTTCTTTCTCACCGCAAGGTAATAGAATGAAAACGAGGAGCCGTCGGCGATGTTGGCGAAGAAGCCCGGCGCCGTTGCCTCAATGCGGGCATACATCGCGTTTACCGCCTGAGTGGAAAGAATCGTGAACGGCAGATATTTTGTCAGCGAAATCTGCGCGGCAAAAACCATGAGCGAGCGCAGCTGCATAAGCACGTTGTTGGGCAGAGAGGAAACTCCGCCGTCAAACAGATCTTCGGGCGTGATATCGGCAAGCCTCTCGCCCAGGATGCAGGCCTTCGCGCTGTTGCCATTTGCCCGGTGCTTATCCATTATGCCGGCTATGCTTGTAAGGTCGGGGTCCGTGCCGGACCAGTCGCTTTTTTTCGGCCGGAAGATTTTTATATCGTCATCGTTGTTTCTCATATAAAATCCTCTGTATCAGAACCACCAGGCGGCGGAAGTGTCTTCGGTGATAAGCACGTCTTTGAGGAAACTTACCGCTTTTGAAAGGCCTTCGTTCTGGCTCATAAGCGAATCCTCGTGCTCAATGCTGATTGCGTAATCGTAGCCGACCATACGCAGGGCGGAAATCATATCTTTCCAGTATGAATAATCATTGCCGTAGCCGACCGAGCGGAATATCCAGGAGCGGTGAATCTCATCGCCGTAGGACTTCGTGTCAAGCACGCCGTTAACCATGGTGTTGAGTTTGTCAATCTTGGTATCCTTCGCGTGGAAGTGGAAGATGGCGTCGCCCATTTCTCTTATGCAGGCAACGGGGTCCATGCCCTGCCAGATAAGGTGGCTCGGGTCGAAGTTCGCGCCGATTTCGGGGCCTACCGCCTTGCGCAGTTTCATAAGGCTCTCGGTGTTGTAAACGCAGAAACCGGGGTGAAGTTCGAGCGCGATTTTGTTAACGCCGTGCGCCTTCGCGAAGGCGACAAAATCTTTCCAGTAGGGGATGAGTTTTTCATTCCACTGCCACTCGAGAATCTCGGTGAAATCATCGGGCCAGGGGCAGACAACCCAGTTGGGGTGCTTTGACTCCTCGCAGTCGCCGGGGCAGCCGGAGAAGGTGTTTATCTGGTGAATGCCGAGTTTTTCGGCAAGGAGCACCGCGTTTCTCATATCCTTATCGAAGGATGCCGCGATTTCCTTATTGGGATGAAGCGGGTTGCCGTGGCAGGAGAGCGCGCTTATCTGAAGGCCGTATTTTTCGATAAGGGCCTTGAATTCGTCAAGTTTGCCCGCGTCATTAAGCAGAATCTCCGGGTTTGCGTGAGCGTTGCCGGGGAAGCCGCCGCAGCCGATTTCCACCATCTCTATGCCGAGTGATCTGAAATATTTGAGCGCGTCTTCAAGCGGTAAATTTGAAAGTAAAGTAGTAAATACGCCGAGTTTCATATTATTCCTCCTCAGATGATGGATTTGAGATATTTAAGGCTTCTCGCTATGTCTTCAAAACCGTTGGGCACGGGGTCGTCGTTTTCGACTATCAGCCATTCGAGTTCCATGGCCTTTGCCGCCTTGACAACCGCCTTTATATCGCAGTCGCCCTCGCCGAGCGCCATGGGCTTGCCGCCGATACCGTCTTTTACGTGCAGGTGAACGATATTGTTCATATGGTCGAGCAGGAATTTGTAATTGTCAACTCCCGCGTGATGCGACCAGTATGTGTCTATTTCGAGATTGGTGTAACTGCCGATAACCTCTATGGGCAGGCGCTTGTTGCGAAGGGGCTTGAACTCCTCGGAGTGATTGTGGTAGTAGGTGGTTATGCCGTATTTTTCAAGGCCGTATTCTTTTGCCCTGCCGAGCACCTTGCCGGTCTTTACGCACTGCTCCATAGTGCTGTGGGGAGCGCCGCCCACGCCGATTGCCTTAACGCCGAGAGTATTCTGAAACGCCATGGTTTCTTCAAGTTTTTTATCCTTGAAATCGTCAAGCCCGATGTGGCCGCCTACGCACACGAGGCCCACTTCGTCAAGTTTCGCTTTGAGTTCTTCTGCCGATGCGCCGTAGTAGCCGGCAAATTCAACTCCGTCATAGCCGATTTCCTTGATTTTTTCAAGCGCGGCAAAAAGAGTTTTTTTGTTTTTGATTGCATCCCTTACGGAATAAACCTGAACGGCAATTTTCATTTTGCTTACTCCTCTTCATTAAAATAGTAGGGCTTGCCGGAAGCTGCGGACTTATAGATGCCCTCGAGAATCTGGGTTACAACCATTGCCTGCTCGGGTTTGGTGTAAACGGGCTTGTCATTCATAATGCAGTCATAGAAAGCGAGGTTTTCAAGGTCCTCAGCTCTGTCGCTCGCGCCGTCATAGAAAGCAACGCCGCCGCAGTCGAAGGAGGGCTTTTCGATTACCTGCCTGTTGTTCTTTACATAGTTGAGGCGAAGGCCGTCGTGCATATCAGCGCCGCCCTTGTCGCCGCAGAGAAGGGTGCTTGCTTCTTCGGGATTTGCTATGTTGAGCGCCCAGCTCGATTCAACGCTGACTGTCGCGCCGTTTTCCATTACCACAAAGCCGAAAGCGGAATCTTCAACCGTATACTTCTCGGGATCCCAGTCGCCCCAGGCGTTTGCAGTGCCGTTTGCTTCGCCGAGTTTCTTGTATTTTACGCCCATGCACATTTTGGGCTTGTAGTTATCCATCATCCAGAGGGTCAGGTCGAGAGCGTGAGTGCCTATATCGATAAGCGGACCGCCGCCCTGCTCGTATTCATTGAGGAAAACGCCCCAGGTGGGCACGGCTCTTCTTCTGAGAGCGATGGCTCTTGCGTAGTAAATGTCGCCGAGTTCACCGTTTTCACAGCACTTTTTGAGATACATTGAGTCGCCTCTCCATCTGCTCTGATAGCCGATGGTAAGTTTCTTGCCTGTCCTGACGGATGCCTCATACATCGCCTTTGCTTCGGCGTAGGTCTTTGCCATGGGCTTTTCGCACATAACGTGCTTGCCCGCTTCAAGGGAATCTATTGTGATGAACGAATGCGAACGGTTGGGTGTGCATACGTGAACCGCCGTGATATCCTTCTCTTTTTCGAGAAGTTCTTTGTAGTCAACATACACCCTTGCGTCTTCGGTGCCGAATTTCTTTGCCGCCTCAACTGCGCGTTCTTCGATAATATCGCAGAAAGCGACAACCTCAACATATTTGTTTCTTGAAAGCGCGGGGAGATGTTTTCCGTTTGCGATGCCGCCGCATCCTATAATGCCGACTTTGATTTTTTCACTCATGCATATATCTCCTTTTTGCCCTGAGGCGATTATTTCGGGTAACTCTTTCCCGATTATTTTATAATTCGGGTGCAATAACACACCATTATAATTATATAACTGTGAAAATATATTTCAAGATTTTTCGTCCTTTGTAAGAGTAAATTTTAGCACCCTTAATTTGTAGAAAATAAACAAGGGCGGGCAAAAAAAACGGACCCGCGCCGAAGCGCAGGTCCGCATAAAGCGATTATAAAAAGAATCAGAGTTTTTTCATCGCGAGTGAGAGCACGGCTTTTGCGTTTCCGATAAGTTCGCCGCGCGTGATGCCGTCTTTTCTGCCGAGAGTTTCAAGCAGGGTGCCGTCGGGCTTTTTGCTGTATTTGCCCGCTCTCGCGCCGCCGGGCATAAGCACATTGACTCCCGCCCTTACTCTGTATGCCTGATCCCTGAGTGAAGAAAATTCGGGCGAAGAAGATGACCTCATCCACCAGTCGGTGATAACCGTCCCCTCAAAGCCCCATTCGCCGCGCAGGATATCCGTGACGAGTTCGTAGTTGTAATGCCCCCACACGCCGTTTATCTTATTGTAGGAGGTCATAAGCGTATTCGGTTTTGCTTCCTTCACGCAGATTTCAAAGCCTTTGAGGTATATCTCGCGAAGGGCTCTTTCCGAGAGCACGGAATCCTCGTGAGTCCTTGCCGTCTCCTGACTGTTGCAGGCGAAGTGTTTCGGGCAGGCGGAGAGCCCGTGCTTCTGCACGCCTCTCACAACCGCCGCCCCGCATCTGCCCGTGAGCAGCGGGTCTTCCGAAAAATACTCGAAGTTTCTGCCGCAGAGGGGATTGCGGTGAATATTCATACCCGGAGCGAGCAGTACATCCGAGCCTCTTTCTGCCATCTCTTTTCCGATTTCGGTATAAATCTGCTCAATCAGTTTGTCATTGAACGAGCAGGCAAGACACACGCCTATCGGGAGCAGGGAGGAGGTCGCGTGAAGCCTTATGCCGGAAGGCCCGTCGGTTGTAATCACAGGCGGCACGCCCTTATCCCTGAGCGATTTCGAAACGCCCGCGAATGCGCCTGCGTTGCCCGATGCGCCGAGAGGGGAATTCATCTTGAAGTCGCCCCTTGAAAGCGCTTCGAGTTCATCATTGTCAAGCTGCGCGGCAAAATCGTCAAGGGTAACTTTTCCCTCTTTCACGTCGATAAGTTTATATCCCTTATCTCCGGTATATTCCGAATCACAGGGGAGATTATTCAGTATATGCTCTCTGAGATTTTTGCGTGAAGTATTCACTTTTTCAAAGACGGGTCTCCCGCCCCTGTTTTTCATTATTTCAAATGATTTTACGGGCGCGCCGCACTGTGAAAGTTTTCCGGTAACGGTTTTTTCGCTTACTTCATATTCACCGATTTTTACGGCACTTCTCACATCCGTGCCGGCCCGGATATTGTATTTCCCGGCGGCGAGTACATAAGCGCTTTCGTTTTCGTCATAATATGCCATTGAAGAGGGAGCAAAGCGCACACAGATTTTTTCGCCTGAGCCGGGCGCGATATCGCCGGTTTTCGCAAATCCCGCAAGCACTCTCGCGGGAGCGCCTGCTTCACCGGGAGCCTCAAAGTAAACCTGCAGCACCTCTTTGCCCGTATAATCCCCCGTGTTTCTGATTTCGGCGGTCACCTCTATCATATCCGTAACGGAGCAGGCAATGTCCGCAACCTCAAAGGCGGTATATGAAAGACCGAAGCCGAAGGGGTAAAGCACTTTGTCCTTCGCAAAAGTTTCAAAGTAGCGGTAGCCGACAAAAATATCCTCAACATAGAGATTTTCCTTTTTGTCGCCGAAGTGGGAGGAGCCCGGATAATCGGCATAGGAGGCGGCTATGGTGTCGGCGAGTTTCCCGGCGGGTGAAACTTTGCCTGTGAGCACATCAGCGAGGGCGTTTCCGCTCTCCATGCCGCTCTGCCATATATAAAGGATCGCGGAAATCTTATCGCCGTAAGCGCAGATTTCCTCCATATCCATAATACTGCCGCAGTTGAGCACAAGAATGACACTGCCGAAAGCGCGGGAAACGTTTCCGATAAGTCTCTTTTCTTCGTCGGCAAGGTAATAACTGCCCTTTTCAAGTTTCAGTTCACGGTCCTCACCGGATGAGCGCCCGATGAAAACAACGGCTTTGTCCGAAACGGCGGCGGCATCGGTTATGACTTTTTCACTGAGCGCAATCTCGTCGTAAGACATCGGCCAGTGCCCCCAGTAGCCGTCGTTTACCGGGTCCTTCGCGCGCTTTTCATCATATATCGCGAGCAGGGTTTCATTGAGTTTTACGCCCGCGTTTTTAAGAGCGGCAACTGGACCGACTCTGTAAGGCGCGTTCACGTCGCCTCCCGAGCCGTAGCCCACAAAGAAAAAGTCGCTCTGCACCCTTCCGAAAAGGGAGAGTGTTTCACCGCTTTTTACGGGCAGGGCGCCGTTTTCGTTTTTGAGCAGGACTGCGCCTTCCGCACCCGCCGCACGGCACAGGGCTTTGATTTCTTCACTCACTGTAAAGTTTTCACCTTTTTCGCCCGTTTTCTGCGCGGTGACGGAAGTGAATCTGTTGATTGCCTTTCCGATGTATTTGTTTGCGGTTTTTGTAAACTTATTCATAAGATGCTCCTTGACCTTTTTGAATATCGGTTTTATAATATCGGCGGTGAATAATATGGACAGACTTCTTGTAAACTATCATACGCACACCCACAGGTGCGGCCACGCCACGGGCGAAGACAGGGAATTTATCGAGAGTGCCATAGCGGGCGGAATTAAAGTGCTCGGCTTTTCCGACCACAGCCCGATGGTTTTCCCGTCGGGTTATGAATCGGGCTTCAGAGTGCCCGTGAGCAAAGCCGCCGATTACTTTGAAAGCCTCACCGCGCTCAAAGAGGAATACAGGGACGAAATCGAGATACACATAGGGGTGGAAGTGGAATACTTCCCCGCTTCATTTGACGATTATCTTGCTTTCATTGGCCGTTTCCCCTGCGAATATTTCATATGCGGCCAGCACTTCATATGGGATGAAGAAAAGGGCAATTCCTCATTCAGGCCCACTCAGAGCGAGGAGATACTCGCGTCATATTTTGACAATCTGATTGAGGCGGTAAAGAGCGAGAGATTTCTTTATATTGCCCACCCGGACCTCATAAACTACACGGGCGACGCGGAAATATACAGGCGCCACGCCCTCAGATTTCTCGAGGTCGCAAAGGAATACGCCATGCCGCTAGAAATAAACAGGCTCGGGCTCGAGGAGGGCAGGCAGTATCCGAATGACCTCTTCTGGCAGTGCGCCGCCGAAACGGGCAACAGGGCAATCATAGGCATCGACGCCCACACTCCCGGCCCGCTGAGCGACACCGCCATGCACAGAAAGTGCATTGAATACGCCGAAAAAGCCGGCGTTGAACTCATAACCGGAAACCTGCTGAAATAACTTATTAAAACCAAACCCGCAAGGACAAGACAATGTGTTGAATCCCTGCGGGTTTTATTTTCGTTTTAACCGGAAATTATTTTACAGATACGGCGAGCGAATAAAGGCGTTGAAAACAGACATAATCAAAAAACCTTATATTGAAACGCAACCAACTAACTTAATGAATACAAGTTTACTTGCCGATTGTTTCAAACTATATTGTCTGTTTGCTTTTCGCTCTCTGAGACAGTTGGAAGTTGGCGAGGGCTTGTCGCAGGGAGATGAAAACAACGCATTTATGAGCGAAGACAGTATCGAGATACGGCGAGCGAATAAAGGCGTTGAAAACAGACATAATCAAAAAACCTTATACGGTAATGAAACCAATCTATTTAATGAATACAGGTTTACCGGTCGATTGTTTAAACTATATTGTCTGTTTGTTTTTCGCTCTCTGAGACAGCCCGTATTAAGCATTGTCAAGAGCGGAGTACATGGACATCATGGGCATGAGCAGCGCTATAACAACCACGCCGACTATGCCGGCCATTACAACCGTTATCATAGGCGTGAGCGCGGAGGTGAGAGCCTCGGTGGCGTCCTGAACTTCCTGCTCATAGTATTCGGCGGAAGTGTCAAACATTTCAACGAGGTTACCGGTTTCCTCGCCTATCTGCGTCATATGGCAGACCATGTCGGGGAATACGCCGGTAGATTCCATCGCTTCACTCAGCGGAACACCGACGGAAACGTCTTCTTTGATTTTTTCAACCGCCTCTTCAAAGTAAATGTTTGTCATCGTTTCTTTTACTATATCGAGGGCGTCAACCATGTTGATACCGGTTGCGAGAAGGGTGCCGAGAGTTCTCAGCGTGTTTGCGGATGCGGTCTTGACCGTGAGGTCGCCGATTTTCGGCGCCTTCATCATAATCTTGCCGATAAAGTGCTTTCCGAAGTCGGTTTTTGCAAACGCTTTATAGCCTGCAAACAGCACTATCGCAACGCCCGCGATTACATAGAAATGTGATTTTATGTATTTTGCGCCGTTTGAAATTATCCTCGTAAGCAGAGGAAGTTCCGTATCGAGCGAGCCGAGGAAGTCCTCAAACTTCGGGATAAGGTAACCGACCATGAAGCCGATAACGCCTACAACTATAAGAACAAGCATCTTGGGGTAAGATGTTGATTTTTTGATAAGACCTTTGAGTTTGGCGCTCTTTTCGTTTGCCTCCGCAACTCGGGTGAACGAAACATCCAGCGAGCCGGAGGCCTCGCCCGCGGCAATCATCATGGCGAAGGTATGGTTAAACACTTTCGGGTATTTTTCCATACTTTCCGCGAGAGTCGCGCCGCCTTCAACGCCCTCCTTACAGCCGATAATCGCAGTGCGGAGCATTTTGTTTTCCGTTTGCTTTGAAAGCATTTCAAGAGCGTCTTTCATACCGACGCCCGCGTTGAGGATAGAAACCATCTGGCGGCAGAAAACCGAAAGGTCACGCGGCTCGGGCTTTTTATCAAGGAAACTGAGGTTGATATCCGCGTTCATCACGGAACCTTTTTCCACGTTTATGGGCGTAACGCCCAGTGCCTTAACCTGAGATACAGCGCCGTCCTGAGTGTCGGCGGCAACAGTGCCTTTTACCTGCTTACCGGAAGCATCAACTGCGGTATATGTGTAGGTTGCCATATAATCAACTCCTTAAAAATAGGGAATGCGTCTTTAACAGGGAAAATATCAGATAATCTTTTTCTCCATGGTTACTCTGTCCTGAGCAAAATACAGGGCGTTTTCGCCGGAAATCTTACCGCGGATATACAGGTCGTAAATGGAGTCATCCATAAGACCCATGCCGAGTTTTTTATTGAGGGCTATCGTCTGGGGAATCTGGAAGGTTTTGCCGTCGCGGATGTTTGCCTTTACGGCGGGGGTGCCGAGAAGAATCTCGGTGGCGACAACTCTGCCCTTGCCTTCCATCTTGGGAATGAGCTGCTGTGAAACAACGCACTGAAGAACATCCGCAAGCTGTGTGCGTATCTGATCCTGCTGCACGGGCGGGAAGGAGTCAAGGATACGGTCAACGGAAGCGGCGGCGTTGGTGGTGTGAAGAGTGGAGAGAACAAGGTGGCCCGTTTCTGCAGCGGAAATGGCTGTCTGCATGGTTTCCATATCTCTCATTTCGCCCAGCAGAATAACATCGGGGTCTTCACGAAGGGCGGCGCGAAGGGCGGCGGCGAAGGACATTGAGTCTGAGCCGATTTCGCGCTGGTTTATAATGCTTCTGCCTTTTGAGTAAATATATTCGATAGGCTCTTCGATTGTAAGAATGTGGTGGTCGTGCCTTCTGTTGATTTCCTGAACGAGGGCGGCAAGGGTGGTTGATTTGCCCGAGCCGGTGATGCCCGTAACAAGCACGAGACCGCGCTTTTTATCACACATATCGGCGAGAGCGGGGGGCAGGCCGAGATCGTTGAGTTCGGGAATCTTGTTGTTGAGAATACGTCCGCAGACTGCGGTTGAGCCTGTCTGCGAGTAGATATTCATACGCAGTCTCGCAACTCCGGGCACCGCGAAAGCAAAGTCGACTTCACCGTTTTTATTGAGAGTTTCCGTCTGCCTCTCGTTCATGATTGAATGCGCGATTGCTTCGCATTCTTCGGGGGTGAGGTCGGGAGTGCCGGTGTAAAGCTGTGTGCAGTTGCCGTCAACTCTTACGGAAACGGGGTAACCCGCCGAAATGTGAATATCCGATGAGCGCGCATTAAGAGCGTCACGGACTATCTGATTGAAATCATACATGGTGATTTTACCTCCGGTTGCGGGGATGTTTTCGGTCTTTATCTCCGCATAAATTATTCCGATTATATTGTATATGTATTTAAAGTAAAAATCAAGATATTTTTTCTTGACTTTAATACAGGTGTATTATACCATTTAATAACAAAAACAGCGGGGAGAATCAGATTATGAAATACTGCGATTTTGTGAATATAAAACAGGGCTCGGCTTCGCGTCACAGGTTTTCAAACGGCAACACCCTTCCGCTTGTGCAGAGGCCTTTCGGCATGGCGGCATTCTGTCCCCAGACTTCCGATGGCAACCTGAGGTGGTATTATCACCCGGAGGACCGCTCGCTTGAGGGCATACGCCTTACCCATCAGCCCTCGCCCTGGATTGCCGATTACGGCGCGATGTGCTTTATGCTCCAGAGCGGGAAACCCGCTGCAGACGGCGAGTCCAGATGGTCGGGATTCAGGCCGGAGGACGCCGTGATGAAGCCGTATTATCTCAGATATAATCTTCTGCGCTCGCGCAGTGTTTTCGAAGTTGCTCCCGGCGTCAGGAGCGCCAAAATGAGGTTTTCTTTCCGTGAGGAAGGCAAAAACTTTTTCAGCGTCCACAGTGTTGACGGAAACTGTACATTCCGTTTTGACAGCGAAAGAAATCTGCTTCTTTGCTCCACCGACCAGTGCGCGGGCGGCGAGCATAAAAACTTCCGCGAATATATTGCAGTTTCTTTTCCCGCCGGCACAGCCGACTGTGACAGCATTATAATAACCCGTGAGGAAGGCGAAGACGAAAAATACTCCGGCGGTGAAGTCAGCGGAAAAGACATCGCTTTTCATATAGGGCTCAAAGTCCTTTCGGCGGAAGTATCCGTCGGTATATCCTACATTTCATATGAGCAGGCGATTCTCAACCTTGAGAGCGAAACATCGGGCAAAACCTTTGATGATATAAAAGCCGAAGGCGAAGAAATCTGGGAAGAGTATCTTTCGAGGGTGCGGATAGAAACGGATGACGAAGAAATGTTCCGCACATTCTGCTCCTGCATGTACCGCGCTTTTCTTTACCCGCACAGATGCTCCGAGATAAACGCCGAGGGCACCGAAGTGCACTACTGCCCGCACAGCGGCGAAATCCGTGAGGGCGCAAGGTTTACCGGCAACGGATTCTGGGACACCTAC
>JAEEHB010000003.1 GCA_016280595.1 Clostridiaceae bacterium
AGTTTTCCCGAGAAAAATAAGCCGCAGAACAAGGAAGATTTGCGAAAGCATACTGAGTATGTATGGTAAGCAAATCTGACGATGTGCTGCGGTTTTAGTTTTCCGTGAAAACCAATACTGGATTACGACTCTCCGCCCAATCGGGGTGCTTTAATATCTTTAACCGAATCTGAATGCCGATTTTACGGCATCGAATATATTTCCGAAGAATGAGCCTATCGCGTCGGCAATGAGCGGGAAAAGAGTTTTCAGAATGTTTTTAGCCCTGCTGTAGCCCTCATCGGGGTTGCTGTCGAGCGTGCCGTTTGGCTCAAGGGGCTCACCCGCGTAATCCGAGGTGTAGGAGCACAGCCAGGACACAACTCCGTCGGGGCTCGTGAGTGTGATTTCATTACCCGCGGCGTCGGTTGTCACAGCCTTCGGGTAAGGTCCTTCGTCATAGGTGAACAAATCGTTTGCAAGCGCAAACCAAACAAAGTGATTGCTCGAAGTGTTTTTGCCGTCTGGGTATTTTACGCGCCCGAAAAGAGTCAGGCGGCAGTCCTGCGGTACGGCAGTCTTTTCGCAGATCATATTCCATATATCTTCCGAAAATGTGTGGTAGCCGGCTATTATGTCAAAGCGGCTGACTATCAGCCATACAGGCATATCCGCGAGCGCCTCAATCTGCTCTTCGCTTGGCAGATAAGCGGGGCAAAGGGGAAACGCGGCGGCAAAGAAATCCGGGTAACTTGACGCCATCTTGAGGGTCATTTTGCCGCCCATTGAAAAGCCGCCAACATAGATTCTCGTAATATCTATCGATTCCGCGTGCTTTTCGATGAAATCGTCAATCGCCGCCTTGACGCTGACAACATAACTGTCGCTCCAGTATTCGTCGTTTTCCTCGCGGCTTCTCGGCACCAGCAGGTAGGCGCCGCCGCCCGTGAAACGGCTCTGAATTTCATCGCTCGCCCAGAGCGGGAAGTTGTTTTCCTCTATCTGAGCCCGGGGCTGTGCACCCTGACCCGCACCGTGAAAATACACCACAAGCGGCAGTTTTGCTCCCGTAGCGTTTTCGGGCTCATAGTAAACATAGTCCACCGACAGCCCGTTTATTTCCGGACCTTCACCGTCTGCGAATTTCTCTTTGAGAGCGGGTATTTCATCCGGATTCGCGGCAAAGCCCGTAATGCACAGGCCCATAACCATAACCGCCGCCATAAGCAGACTTACAGCTTTTTTCATCTTCTCTTTCCTCTCTTTTATTTTTCTTTCCCTTTATTTATCCCTCATATTCCGCCTGCCACCACTCGGTGTAGGCGTCGGGGTAATTGGTTTTGAATCCGGTTACGCCCATATCGCAGATCCGGCGCCACCATTCGGGGTAATCGCCGAGATTTGAAAAGACCTTTATGCCCATTGACTCAAACATTTCCACATCTTCTTTGGTGAAGGCTTCGTTGTTGAGCCCCACCTCCCACAGGTCGGAGCGCTTTACAAAGTCCATTGTCTTTTCGTTTATGAAGCGGATGTTTGCGCCGAGACGCAGGCCTTCGGGTTTTCCGTTTATGCGGTAATGCTCCTGCATTTCTTCAAGCACTTCCCAATCTCCCGAGAAGAGGATATACCTTGAAACATTGGGCGAAGAAGCGAGTATCTCATCCATACGCGGGCACATACCCTTGCATTTGAATTCAACCTCTACCGTCAGGTCATAGTCAACCGTTGCAAGCCACGCGTCAAACTCGGGGAAGGTGATAAGGTGAGTAACCCTGTCCTCACGGTAATCGGGCGGCGTTATCATACGCCTGCCGCCGTCGTGTTCCGTCCACGGATAGGGAGGATATTTAAGTTTCAGCGCGTTGCGGTAAGGAATGTCAAACTGCTTAATCTTCGCGGCTGTCATATCCTTGAGCACGTCTCTGTGTTTCTCAAAGGTCATATAACCCATATTGCCGTTGTGAGTTATTATTATCTCGCCGTCGCCGCTTATCTGTATATCGAGTTCAATTCCTTCACAGCCGAGTCCGGCGGCTTTCTTGAAAGCCTCGAGCGTGTTTTCGGGGGCGAACTGTGTGACTCCCGTGTGGGCAAATCTCATGGGCATTCCGCTGTATTCCTTTTTCATATCGTTACCTCCGTGAGTTAATTATTCGAAATTGAAAAGATTGTGAAGGGCACTTATGATAACCGCGCCCGGAATAACCGTATCGAGGTAAAGCGTTCGGAAAAAGTAACGCAGTTTCACGAGAAAGGTCACCTTCTCTGTCTTTACGGTGATATCAACGCTCTCCGCCGTCAGGCTTTTGTCGGTAAGGTTATAGGCGATTACCTTATATGTGCCGGAGGGGGATTCAAGAGTGACATAGGGCTCTTCGTTTGTGAAGTTTCCGACAGGCTCTCCGTTGTAATAAAGCGTGTAGCCCACGGGGTCGCCGCAGGGGGTTGAGGCAAAGGCGAGCACATATTTGTCGCTTACGCTCTCCCTGCCGGCATAGGCAATTTCGAGGTCGGTGCGCACATTGTCAAACACAGGGGTTTTGTCCGCTTCGTCAAGCGCGAGCGCAGGCAGGCAAAGGCACGCCGTAAGTGTGAGGCAGATAAGCACTGCCGTGATTGTTTTTACTGTTTTCATATTGTGTCACTCAGTCCCAGTTATATGTAACTTCTTTTCCGTCAATTTCCCACACACGCGGGGTCAGGTTTTCATAAATATCAACGGGCTTTATGCTGTGCGGCTTCTGGATTTCTCTGTAAGCCTCGCTTATGTCGCGCTCCTGCTCGGCGGTGAGACTTGCGCAGGAGGTAAACAGGGCGGTGTCGCTCTTTGCGAGCACATCCAGCCACTGTTTGTTTTTGCTCCACGGGATGTTATCGTTAAGTATGCCCACGCAGTCCGCGTCGCCAAGATAAAAAGCTTTATTCTGCGGCAGGCGGAAGGCGAGCGTATTCACACCGTAATCGCGCGTGCGCCTCCACTCTCTGCCGCTGGTGTCATCGCCCGTGCGGTTCAGGTGCACAAGCCCCGCGCTCAGGTGAGAAACGGTGTTACACCCGAGCACGAGCATATCGCCGCACTCCTCTTTGATGAGCCTGTAAAAGTCGAGCACAATTTCGGCGCCCGTTTTCGTTTCATCTTCAAAATGCCAGCCGTCGTAATTCGTGATTGTGTCGGTCAGATTTCCGCCGTAATCTCCGAAAAGGTCGACGGTCGAAAAATCGTGTTTGAGCAGTTCGTAACCCCACTCTTTCATCCTGCGGATATCACTGCGGATTAAATCTTTCACTTTTTCGTTTGTCGGGTCAAGATATTTCTTCTCGCCGCCGCGCTCTATTTTCATATCGTCCGTGATATCCGGCGAGTAGTTTTCGAGCAGGCGCACCCATATACCGGGCCTTACATCCAGCGCTTTTATTTCATCGGCAAGCGCCTTCATATCGCGGAATTTTCCGTTTGGCAGATACGGACCGGTGCAGGAGTTTACCTGCCAGCCATCGTCAATCACCATAAACGGTCTGTTTTCTATGCCTTCGGCAAGGCGTGCCTGCAAACGTGCGTTGCTTAAAATCTCTTCATAACTGCTTTCGCCGTAGGCGTAATACCAGTTGTTGCCGCCGTAAATCACTTCGCGCGGCAGAAGGGGGCGGGAGCAGAGCGAGCGGCAAAACTCCTGCAGAGCCTCAAACGGCGCAAGAGAAAAACGCGAGTAAACGAAGGTGCAAAGGTCAATCTTTCTGCCTGCGAGTTTTACGCCCGAGCCGCCGTTACGGCAGTCTATGAGCGCCGTGACTCCTTTACCGTCATACCTGAAAGAAACGAAGGCGTTCGGCTGAGTTTTAACTCCGAGGCAGCAGGTGATTTCTTTATCTGTTGCCGCAAAATACCAGGGCATCGCGCGGCCGTTTTCCGAAAGTCTGCGGAAGGCGAGGTCGGCATAACTGCGCTCCCACGCGTCGCCGAGCACAAACCAGTCGCCCTTCGTTTCGAAATTCCAGCGCAGAGTTACAAAGCGCGGGCGGTCATTCTCCGCCGTCAGCCTCACGGTGAGTGTGTCGTTTTTTGTGTCAAATTCCGCCAGAGCGTCTTTTACGCCGCCCTCGCACTCAATCTCATAATCAAATCTGCTTAAAACAAAATCCTTCATTGATTTACCTCCCTGCATATGAGCCGGAGCAAAATGCTCCTTATTGTCTTTATACTATCACACGCGTGAAATGATTTCAACGGCAACAGAGCGGAAAAATTACATATTCCCTGTTTACACAGGCGGCGCGGATGTATATAATATCTTCAGAAGGACGGTGATATTGTGAAAATCGCGCCTTACAATGAATCACACAGGGATGCCGTGAGGCAGATATGCCTTGAAACGGGCCCTGCCGCCGCTCTCACGGATGAGCGCACGGCGGCTTATATACTCGCCGATTACTGCAATTATTACCTTGACTGCGAGCCGGAGCACTGCTTTGTGCTCGAAGACGATGACGGCAAGGCGAGGGGATATATCATCTGCGCCGCGGATAACAAAGCCTACCGCGAGCGCTTTGCGCCCTATGCTCAGATTATAAAGAAAAACGCGGGTAAAGCCTATATAGAAACTGTCGCGGAGCAGTTTGCCCTGCGCCTGTTTTCGCAAAAGTATCCCGCCCACCTGCATATTGATATTTCCGATGATTACACAGGGCAGGGGATGGGAAGCGAACTTATCGAAACTCTGCTTGCCCGTCTTAAAGAAGAGGGCGTGCGCGGAGTGATGCTGATAGCGGGCTCGGGGAATACGGGCGCGCTGCGGTTTTACCGCAGGCACGGGTTTAAAAAAATAATCTCCCTCTTCGGCGCAACAATAATGGGAAAGTCGCTCGGGACATAAAAGGCGAAAATCGAAAAGAAAAAAGTTTTGATGAACTGCGGGTTTTGAACTCGCAGTTCTTTTTGTTGTTTTGCGGTAATTGATTATAAGGAAGAGATATTAAAGCCCGTCAGAAACATAGTCGCCCTGCTCGCTGGCTCGCTTCGCAGTTCTCCTTGTTTCTTCCTTTCACCGCCTCGCTTTATCCGCCACAGGCGGCGCTTCGTCGGTTCAACCTTTTCTGTTTCCTCGCTAAGTGTCACTGAGGTAGTGACATCAAAAACTCTTAAGGTGAAAAACAACTGTCATCCTGAGCGAGCAGAGCGAGTCGAAGGATCTCTGTTGAGATTCCTCGACAGGCTCGGAATGACAGCAGGGTTTCCTGTGAAAATTTCTCCCGATTTTCATTGTTTTACTTGAACGTTATTATTTACTGTGATAAAATATCTATAATAATGCACCGGCTTCGGTGCCAATACCGGTAAATTGCGAGATATGTAATATGAATCTGAGTTTTTCATTTTTCTTAAACAGCATACTTTTCGGCTTCGGGCTTGCGATGGATGCCTTTTCGGTGTCGCTTGCGTCGGGTATGAACGAGCCTCACCTCAGCCGCGGCAGAAAGGCGGCAATTCCGGGCACGTTTGCCCTGTTTCAGACGGCGATGCCGCTTATCGGCTGGGTGTGCGTGCACACCATAGCATCCGTCTTCACTTCGTTTCATAAATTCATTCCGTGGATTGCTCTCATTTTACTGCTTTACATAGGCGGCAAAATGCTCTATGAAGGCATTACCAAAAAGAGCGAAGAAGAGCAGCCGCCCATGAATCTGCGCACGCTTATAGTGATGGGCATCGCCACTTCGATTGATGCGCTGTCGGTGGGCTTCACTATTGCGGACTGCACTCTGCCCGAAGCGCTTATCGAATCGGTCCTTATAGGCGCGGTCACCTTTGCCGTGTGCTTTGCAGGCGTTGAACTCGGGCGCAAAATCGGCGTTAAACTCGCAGACAGAGCTTCGATACTCGGCGGGCTTATCCTGATATTTATCGGGCTCGAAATATTCCTGACCGGAGCGGTCTTCGGCAGATAACGGAGAAAATGAAAAAAGGAGAATAAATATGCCTTACATTGCAATCAAAGCATATCCCAAAGACGAAGAAACCAAGAGGGAAGTGGCAGAGGCTATTAACCGCATTTTCCTCGAAAAATGGGGCTGCCCTCAGCAGGCGATTTCAATTTCTTTTGAGGAATATCCGCCCGAAGAATGGCAGAAAACCGTGTTTGAGGGCGAAATAAAACAGAAGGAAGATTCCATGTTTTTCCTCTCGGGCGAAAAGAAATACTGATATGAGCATAGAAGTAATCAGAGCAAATGAAACAAAATACCGCGCCGGGGCTTACTATGTGCGCATTCAGGCTATGGCAAAGCAGCATCATATCACCCTTGAGCGTGAGTTTGATGAGCACGACACGCCGGATACCGAGTATATTCTGCTCACGGATGACGGCTTTCCGGTGGCTACCTGCCGCTTTTACGCCATTGACGGCGAAACGGCAATGATAGGCAGGGTAGTGGTGCTGCCGGAATACCGCGGCAAAGGGCTCGGCACTCTGGTCGTGAGCGAGGCGGAAAAGCGCCTGCGCGAGCTCGGCTTTACTAAGGCGGCTGTTGAGAGCCGCGATGTTGCCGTGGGCTTTTACGAAAAAGCGGGCTACATAAAAACCGGAGAAGCAATAATTCACGGCGACACTTTTGACTGTGTGAGAATGGAAAAAAATCTTTAAGGAGATAATGTTATGGTAATCAGAGCGGAAAACTGCAAAACAGAAAACAGAGAGAATATGCGCGGCGGCGACGGAATTGTAAAAATCACGCATTTCACAGGCAAAGAGGAACTGCTCGGCAAGGGCAGGTTCTTCGCGAGAATCACCCTTGAGCCCGGCTGTTCAATCGGCGAGCATGTTCACGAGGGCGACAGCGAGATTTTCATAGTAGAGCGCGGCTGCCCTACTTATGACGACGGCGGCACTCTTGTGGAGGCAAAGCCGGGCGATGTGCTCGTTTGCCCCGCCGAAACCTCTCACTCAATAGCAAATCACACCGGCGAAACGGTTGATATAATCGCACTTATCGTTTACGCGTAACCCCGTCCCCGCAGAAATAATTGATTTCAGGGAGGAAGTATTATGATTAAAATCAGAAAGATTTTATCCTTGGTTCTTTCGCTGATGCTCGTGCCGGGCGCTGTATCTGTCGGCTCAATGACCGTGTCGGCGGATGACGACGGCATTGTGTGGAACGAAACTCAGCAACGCTATAATATTTCAAGCTACGCGGGCCTTAAGGAATTCGCTTCGATAGTCAACGGCACAAATGTTGCCATAGCAAAGAATACCGGCGCCTGCGCCCGGCTTATGAATGATATTGAAGCAACCGCAAATGACTGGACTCCCATCGGCGTTGAAGACAACCAAATCTATAACGGCACATTTGACGGTAAAGGCCACAAGATAACCGGCCTCGCAACGCCCGAATACTATAACGGGTTTTATGCAGGCCTTTTCGGCCAGATAGGTGAAAACGGCACTGTCAGCAATGTCAGCGTTGAAGGCACTTTTACCGCCGATTACTCGGGCAATATAGCGGGCTACAGCGCGGGTACGGTCAGCTGCTGCTCGGGCTCGGGCAATATTACGGGCATAATCGCCGCGGGCGGCGTGGTCGGTTTCAACTCGGGAAAAGTTGAAAACTGCTTCAACACAGGCAGTGTGAAAGCCCGGAGATATCTTGAAGATGACAAAATCGCCAGCATCAAGAATTACGCGGGCGGTGTGGTCGGATTTCTGAACGACGGTTTCGTGATAAACTCTTACAACACCGGCAAAGTTATTTATGATTCAAAAGCGGTCGGCCCCAATCAAGCCCTGATTGAAGGCTACAACGGCGGCGTTACGGGCTGCACCAACCAGGGCCTTGTCAAAAACTGTTACAGCTGCGGCGAAACAGAATACTCCGCGGTGGCAGAATCCGACAATTACAGTAAAATCACATCCTATAAGGGAGGCGTCACGGGAAGCATCAGGCACGGCGAGGTGCAAAACTGCTATTACGACAATAAGAAATGTGATTTTGATGGCGCGGTCAACGGCTCCGATTCCGATTCGGTCAAAGGCCTCAAAACAGCCGATATGACAGGTGAAACTGCGCTTGAAAATATGGTCTTTTCCTATGAAGACGGCAAAACGAACCCCTGGCTTGTGAAGGAAGATGCGGCTGATACCATGTTCTATCCTCATCTCACGGGCTTCAACTTTGATAGCAGCGGCGTGCAGATTTCATCGGAAAGCATCAGTGCAGAAGACTGGCCGCCGAAGGCAGAGCGGTTGGCTGTGGATATCGAAGTGGCAATAGCCGCCTCACCCGATAAAGTCGCAATAGGCGATACCGTTACCTGGACTGTTACGGTGACTAACCTCGGCCCGTATGACGCATCGGAAGTTAATTCCGTTATCGATTTACCGAGCAGTTGTCTTACAATAGATTCATGCGAAGCCGACAAGGGCGTATGCCAACAAAATATCGGCAGTCAATATATCTGGAATATAGGCGGCCTTGAAGTAAATGAAACCGCAACCCTGCTTATCACTTCAACGACTGTTGACGAAGATGAAGAAATAATGCTGTTTGCCAATTCCTTCCCGGCTGAGGATGATACGGACCATGATAACAATATCGCGAATTACAGCGTGACGGTTGCACCCGCCTTCAAGGTAACGGCTTCTGCCAATCCGACAGACGGCGGCACTGCCGAAGGCGGCGGCACCTTCTTTGCGGGAGAGAGTATTACCCTTAACGCGACACCCGAAGATCACTGGAACTTTGTAAACTGGACCGAAAACGGTGAAGAGGTCAGCACAGACGCCGAATATACTTTCACTATTGAAGCAGGCCGTGACCTTGTGGCGAATTTTGAAAAAGAGACCTTTACCGTCACGTTCGCCGATGAAGACGGCACGGTCCTTCAGAGCGGTCCCGTTGCCTACGGCGAAACGCCTGCTCTTGAAGGCGGTAACCCGGTAAAAGATAACAACGGCTGGTATAAATATGATTTTGACAAATGGACTCCCGAAATAACAGCGGTGACGGGCGACGCGACCTACACGGCGAACTACACCGCGACTAAGATTGAATACATTGCGGCTTTCGTTGATGAGGACGGCAATGTGATTGAGGAAATCACCTACGATGCGGATACTCAGAGCATCGAAGCGCCCGCCGTGCCCGAAAAGGGCGGCTACTCAGGCGCGTGGTCGGAGTATGAACTCGCGCCCGGCGGCTTCACCGTGAAACCCGTTTATACACCCGAAAACATCTGCAAACTCGACGGCGAGTATCACGGCGACACTTTCCTCGGCAAAGTGATAACCTTCTTCCACAACCTCATCTGGACCGCGTTCAGATTCATAGGGCTGGATGTGTATTTCTCAATCAAGAGGAGTTAGGGCTTAGGTGTAAGGTGTCAGGAAATGGCTTCCCCTTGAGGTGATCCCCTTGTCAAGGGGGTGTCATCGCTTGCGATGACAGGGGTTAGCCGTCTTCGGCGAGAAAAAGGGGGACCGCTTGCGGTGGATGAGGTGTCACGATGCGTAAAGATATAATTCAATCAAAAAGGTAGGATGCTAATCTGCCCGCAGGCTACACAACGGGTATTCACATGTTCGGTAACGCTTCGGCGTTTAATCTCAACAGCGAACTTTATGACCGGAATAAAGACGCGCCGGGCGTGAGGGTTTATTACAAGACCGCCTCGACCGAAAAAACCGCAGCCACAGCCGGCTCAAACTTCACCGCAGGCAACCTCGCTCTCGCTGGAGTTGCGGGCCTCGCAGTAGGCGCTGTTGTATCCGCTCTCGCGGTAACAACGGTCGGCAAAAAGAAGAAAACCGCCGCCGCGTAATTCAATATAAAATACACCGGGCCGGCCCTTTCGGGTCAGCCCGGTTATCTTTTTTATTCTTATTTGTGCTCTTTTATTACCAGCGCGCCGCCGGGTTTAACGGTAAGATTAATCCTGCCGTTTTCGATTGCTGCGAAGCACGGGTTAATGTTTCCGTCTGCCGTGATTTCGGCAACCTCCGCTTCTTTGAATGAGGCATCGGGGATATTCCACGCTCCGCTCTTTCCGTCTTTCGAGTAGGCGATGAAAACTGTGTTTTCCTTATCGAGCGGCAGCAGCACATCCGCGCCGGATTTGAGGATGATGCCGTCTTTTGATATTTCCGATTTAACGCCGTTGCTCACTATGCCGTCTGAAAACTTAACGGTATAGCCTTCGGCCTGCTCAATCAGTTCAAGGCGTTTGTGCCTGTTGAGGTAAAAATACGGCAGCTGAAGCGTGCAGAACTGATAAAGGAATTCATCTGCCCAGTCCTTAGGGTCGATGCTTTTGTCCATCCAGATATCCTCGCCGTGCATTTCACCGTAAAACACCGCGAGCAGTTTTTTGTCCGTAAGGTGTCCGCTGTAAAGCTGAGGCGGGATTTCCATACACTCCCGGGCGGTTATGTTGCTTGTCCACCACGAGGCCGGTATTCTGCCGAGCGTATGCAGCGGAGCGTTACGCCAGTCGCCCTCCGGTATTTTCATACCCTGCGCGGTGTAATACTTCTTAATCGGATGCTCCGGCGAATCGGAGCGCAGTTCAAGTTCGCGGTAGGTGTATTCCGTGGTGACATCTATGCCGAGCGAAATGATGTAATCGAGCATTTTGTTGCGCGCTTCGTTTTCTTCCTCAACGGAGGTGTAAGGGTGTATGTTCTGCGCTATGCAGAAATTATCAAGGTGCACCGTGCCCGCTTCTCTCACGGGAACAGCCTCACAGAATCTGTCCCAGTTCCTTTTGAAAAGTCCGCTTTCGTAATAGCCTTTATACGATACTTTGTAGGCGTCCCTGCCGTTGAATATTTCAATCACAGCGGGGCTGCCGTCTTTGTTTTTGAGCACGGAGTTTGTTTCAATAAGTTCGGCGCTGCAGGGCGTGGCTGAGTAGGCGTCGGCAAGGTTGCCGTGAAAACTTACAACGGTGTTGTATTTCTTCGCCTCTTCAAAAAGATTCCAAAGCGCTTCGCGGGCGGACGATTCGCCGGGCTCCTTGAGGTATTCGTTTACCTGCTCCATTTCGGGGTAGCAGTCATCGTGGCCGAGCCCCTGCCAGCCGACGAGGTAAACTATTTTGCGTATGCCCTGCGTCAGATTGTCAATCACCCTGATTATTTCAAGCGCCTGCTTGAAGGTGATGAGCACCTGCGAAGTCCCGTTTTCAAAATCCGGCCTAGCCAGAAACATCTTCATCCACAACGTCTGAGAATAATCGTAATTCGGCTTTCTGATAAAGTCCATATTCTTCCCTCCGAAACTTTTATGCTGTATAGTCATTATAGTATAAGCGGGAGCACATTTCAATCAAAGAATTGAGCGCACGATAAAAGCATATAATTGTTGACGCGCCGTCATTATCTGATATATAATCATTGTGAAATACCGGCTTGCGGAAGCGCCCGGAGCGATTTTGCAAAGCCGCCGTTGTGAGGTGCCTATGTATAACGAAAATATCAAAAACCGCATTTTCAACAAACTCGACGCCGCTCTCAAAATCTATGAAAAAATGATTTTTGAAAAGGTCGGCATGCTCTCCGATACCGAAGCGTATTTTACCAAAGAGCATCTGAGAGCCGAGCCCGACGCGGGCTTTGAGCCGATTGCCCCCGGCACGCAGTGGGGCGAAGAGTGGGACAATATGTGGCTTCGCGGCGATTTCACCGTGCCCGCAGAGCTTGACGGCAAGGCTCTTTACGCGGTATCGGACTGCGGCGGCAAGGAAGAACTTTTCTTCTTAAACGGCATTCCGAAGGGCCTTATCAACAGTAAAAACCGTGATTTCGTCGGCGGCAATCACACGAGCAGATATCTCGGCAAAGCGAAGGCGGGGGAGAAGATTCACCTTGCTTTTGAGTGCTATGCCGGGCACTATGACCCCAACACCGACCCCTATGACGATTATTTCCGGCCGGACCCGACACAGGGATTTTGCCACACCTTCGGCGGAGTTGAAATCTGCACACGAAACGACGATGTATTCACCTTGATTTTCGATATCCGCGAACTTCTCAACGCCGCGAGAAGGCTGCCCGAGAGCAATTTCGCCTCCGCCCGCGCTCAGAATACTCTGCTTCGCATAAACGACAAACTGATTCTTTTCCCGAAGGACGCATCCCGTGAAGAAGTTATGAAATCGGTGCGCGAGTGCCTTGAGATTTCGCGTGAATTCTTCAGCGGCGGCAATTCGAGAGTGTTCGGCAAGGTCGGCATCATCGGCCATTCGCATATGGATACCGCCTGGCTCTGGCCCGTTTCCGAAACAATACGCAAGTGCGCGAGGACCTACTCAAACGCTCTCGATCTTATGGATCAGTATCCCTCATATAATTTCATCCAGTCATCCGCCCTTCACTCGGAGTGGATGAAGGATTATTATCCCGATATCTTTGCCGAGATGAAAAAACGCGTTGCCCAGGGCAGATATGAGCCAAACGGCGGCGTCTATGTTGAATGCGACTGCAACATAACTTCCGGCGAACTTATGGCGAGGCAGTTCCTCAAAGGTCAGCAGTTTACAAGAGAAAATTTCGATTACACCGCCGACTCATTCTGGCTGCCCGACACCTTCGGATATAACGCGAACATCCCCCAGATTATGCGCCTGAGCAATATAAAATATTTCTACACCACCAAGATTTCCTGGAACGAACTCAACACATTCCCGTTTATGAGTTTTGTGTGGAAAGGTATTGACGGCAGCGAGGTCATCACACATTTCAACCGCACTCACTGCTGGCCCGATGTGAACGACTGCGCCGCCTGCGTGCGCGATATCCCGCAGAAAGATTCTGTTGATATGCGCCTGCTTGCCTACGGCTACGGTGACGGCGGCGGAGGACCTACCCCCGGTCAGATTGAATCCTCCCTGCGCTCGTCGAATATGGAGGGTATGCCCGTAATCGAGCCGATGACCATAAGCGAATTCGGCAAAGAACTCGAGGAGAGAAAAGACGAACTTCCCGTATATCACGATGAGCTTTATCTTGAACTTCACAGAGGCACTCTCACCCAGATGCACGATGTGAAGCGCAAAAACAGAAAAGCGGAATACGCCCTGCGCGATATGGAGTTTTTCAATGTTATATCGGGCAGAGAGCGAAACGAAAACAGCGACAGGTGGCTTAAGATTCTTCTCAAGAATCAGTTCCACGACATTCTGCCGGGCACCTGCATAAAGCCCGTTTATGATGTCTATAACAAAGAAATGGACGAAATCATCTCGGCTTATAAAGAAACGGCAGGCGAATACGCTTCGTCACTTGCAGAACCCGCAGATAACACTGTGACACTGTTCAACACGCTCTCGTTTGAGCGCGGCGACGCTGCCGAAATCGAGGCGCCCGGCTACGCGAAGGATTACCCCTCACAGCGCTTTACAGATGTGTGCGGCAGAGAGAAACTCGCCGTAGGCGACGTGAAAATACCCGCGTTTTCCGGCGTTACCGTTGAACTTGTGCCCGAGCCCGTGAGCGCGCAGTCGCCTTTCACTTATGACGGCAAGGTGCTCGTCACTCCGTACGCTAAAATCACCTTCGACGAAAACGGATATATTTCATCGCTTGTCGATACCGCCTCCGGCAGAGAACTGCGCAAGAAGGGCGGCGCGCCACTTAATGTCTTCCTCTTCGGCGAGGATATTCCTCTCTATTATGACAACTGGGATATTGACCGCGATGTGGTCAAAAACCTCGCTCCCGTTTACGGCTTCGAAGGCAGGGAACTCGTCACCAACGGCGCAGTTGAAATCCGCCTTCGCAGTAAATTCTGGATAGACGAAAAGACCTCACTCGTGCAGGATATGGTCTGCTATGCGGACAGCCCCAGAATCGATTTCCATACACTGATTGACTGGAACAGCCCCCACAGACTGCTCAAAGCGGGCTTTGACCTCGATATATCCGCCTCGAGAGCGAGGAGCGAGATTCAGTTCGGCTGTATCGAGCGCCCGACCACCGTCAACAATTCACTCGAACTTGCCAAGTTTGAGGTCTGCAACAGAAACTATACCGACATCAGCGAAACGAGATTCGGCGCGGCAATCCTCAATGACTGCAAATACGGCATCACCGTCACGGACTGCAACCTGCGTCTTTCGCTTCATCGCGGCGGCACGCATCCCGATTATACGGGCGACAGCGGAAAGCACGAGATGACCTATTCGCTTCTGCCGCACAGCGGAGCATTCTCCGCAGAGAATACCGTAAGGCCCGCCTATGAACTCAATATCCCGGCATTCTGCTTCAAAGGCAGAGCGCAGTCGGAGCCCTTCGCCTCAATCGGCGCGCCGAATATAATCGCCGAGAGCGTGAAGCCCGCCGAAGACGGCAGCGATTCCTTTGTGATGCGTCTGTATGAATGCGAGGGCGCGAAGACCGAAGCCACCGTTAAAGTCAATGTTCCCTTCAGCGGCGCGGCGCTCACAAACATCCTTGAGGATACAATAGAAACAATCCCGTCGGCAGGCGGCGAAATCACACTTAACTTCAGACCGTTCGAAATCAAGACCGTGAAGTTCACAAGGTAAAAGCATATTCAATAAAGAAGAGCCGAAGCATTTCGCTTCGGCTCTTTTGCCGTTTTTTAATTTTATGCAGGTGTGATTTCATAAAAGACAACTGCGTTCGGATTCAGCGTAATCTCAAGGTTAAACGCTCCGTTTTCGACCGCCGCCGTTGTTTCGACCGGCTTGAGCCTTGCGCATTCCTCATATTTCGCGTGCAGTTCGTTAAAGTATATCTCTCTCGCACGCTCGTCCGAAAGCGTGCCGGTGCTGCCGAGCGTGGGGTCGTCGGGTGACCAGGAGAAGCAGCTGCTGTCAATGCCGTATTCTTCCCTGTCCTTAACCCACTCGTCAAAGAAGTTGCAGCTGTCGTCAATCACATAGGCGGTAACCTTTACCTTTTTGCCGTCAAACTGCGGAGCGCCGACTTTGATTGAGAGGTCTGCGGTTTTATTGTAATCAATGCTGTTTTTGAAATTGTATGCCATAATCCGCAGGGTGTTGTTTTCGCTGTCAAACGCCGAAAATGCCTCAATCTCCGTGCCGGGCTGCAGCCCTTTTTTCACTCTTTTTGTTGCGACTGCTTTCGCATTCTTGAAAAGTGCGGCAAGCTTTGCCGTGTGATAACTCACAGTCGGTATTCCGCTTGACATTCCGTCCGTCATATATGACCAGGCGGAGAAATAGGATATACCGTTGTCAAGCATGGTTTTCACAAGTCTCGCGTCATAAGCCGCCTGGTAGGTGTAGCCCGTGATTCTCGAAAGCAGGGCGTCGGAATCTTTGCCGGGAGTACCGCTGAGAATTCTGCCCTCGTCAAAGCCGTAAACCAGGTCTTTAAGTCCGTATTCTTCCGCCGCTTTTCTCAGGTGAGCGATTGTTTCGGAGGGAGTAAATCCCGAGGTGTATTTGCCGGGCTTCGAGTCATAAAACGAGGCGGTGAGCATATCAATGTGAGAGCCTTTCTCGCCCGTCTTGTAATTTGTTCCTTCGGCGCAGTGCTTTATAAAATCTCTTTCATCCCACAGCCCTTCGGTCACCGCCATCGCGTGAGCGCCCGTAAATACGTCTTCGCCTATTTCATCAATAAGCGCCTGCACCGTGTAATCATAGAGTTTGCAGTAGGCTTCAAGAGATTCCCGGGGGTCGCCGCTTTCAGCTTTGAACCAGTCTTCGTTTTCAAATTCCGTCATCACCGCAAACCGCCAGGTGAGCAGTTCTTCTTTTCCGAATTCTTCAACCAGCGCGCGGGCGCAGGCGGCAATATAATCGTAATATACATCCCAGTCGTCGGGCGGATAAACGTTTGTGCCGAAGGTCGTATCCGTGCTTGCTGCGCGTGAATACTTTACCGGCACACTGCCGAGTTTAAGGTAGGGCATCGCCCCGAGAGCGATAATGCCTCTGCAGTTGTTTATCAGTTTTGAAAAATCGTAATCGTCGGTCACCGACCTGTCAAGCGGATTTACAAACAAATCTCTTTGCGGACTTCCTCCGGTGCACTGCATCAGTTCAACATATTCCACAAAATCAAAAATGTTGTATTCGTCCGATACCGCCGGGTTAACAAAGGGATTGCCCTCGATGCTCCACACCGTAAGATTTGACGAAACGTTGCTGAGAGTATCGCCTGTCTGTGAAGCGTCGATTTCAAAAGTGTAGTTGTTGAAAATATCGTTTATCCTGTTTCCCGCCGAGCCGAAAATGCCCGTGAAAAAGGCGATTACGGCAAGGAAAAACGCGGTAATCTTATTCATAAAAACGCCCCTGTTTTATCATTAATCTTTAACTGATCAAGCCGGATGTCCGCGTATCAGAAGCCGTGACCGCCTCCGCCACCGTGGCCTCCTCCGCCACCGCCGCCACCGCCGCCGTGGCCTCCTCCTCCGCCTCCGGAGGAACTGACGGTTACTTTATCCTCAACCATATGAGTTCTCACGGTGAGCGGCAGATCTGTTTTGACGCCGTCGATATCATAGCCGTTTATGTCTTTTGTGAGTTTCGGCAGGCGTCTCTGCGCTATCACGATAATAATGCATATAATCATCGCAACCCCGAAAGAAATGAAAAGCGACGCCGCGTATTTCATAGGCGTGAAGATTCTGCGGCCCTCAAGCAGAGCGGTAATCTGAGCGAAACTCTCGCTCGCACAGGCGTAATAATCACCCTTTGAGGCGAGCCTGTAGGTGTTGTCCGTTATCTCGTTTGCCCTTCGGGTGCTGATTGTTTCATATATCTCGCCGTCGGAGTAAATGTAGATGTTTCTCAGCGACATATCAATAAGAAACAGCACGCCCGACTCGTAGCCGAATAACGAATAATACTTATCATAGGCAAGCAGATCCGTGGTGCTGTAGGGGTGATAGTTTGCCGTAACAACTGCGGCGTTGCCGTAAGGCAGCACAGCCTCAAGCTGCTTTGCGAGCGCCTCTTCCTGCTCGGGTGAGAAAAGGTCAGCGCCGTCTTCAACCACCGCGCGGTAGCCGCCCTGAGAGTAAGTGTAGGTATCATCCTCAACGTCCGCCGCGTATGCCGCAGTGCAGAGAAAAGCGAAAACCAGCAAAAGGGCGAAAACCGCCGCCGTTATTCTTTTAATCATCCTGCGCCGCCCCCTTTCTTGTGAAAAGATCGGGCACGGGATGCGTGCAAAGGCGGTCAAACAGGCCTATTACGCTCAGGCAGTTGATAATCACAGCCGCCTGCGAAATGATTGCCGCCGCTATGTAGTAATAATCCTGAAAAGGTTTTTCGGTATTGAGCACAAGGCATGCCGCGATTACGGCCACCGAAAGAACGGCGTTTGCCGTAAACTTCATAAATGTGCCGTCCGAGTTAATGAGTATAATTATGCCCGCCATAGCCGCGGCGCATATCAGCAGAGCGGCAAGGCAGATGATTACGGGAACTGCGGGCAGAATGTTGACTGCCCTGATAAACGAAAACGCGTGAACGGCAATGAACGCGGCAACCACGAGAGTTGAAACGGACGAAATGTTTTTGAGCCTCTTCTTTGCTTTAGTGATTATCGGGCTTTGCGTTTTCTTAGAAGAAGCCGATATTGTGCCGCTTTCACGTTTGTAGACTCTGTTTGCGGCAAAGCACAGTATTATAAGCGAAAGGGCTAGTATCACACAGCAGATGCCCGATAGCGTGCTTGCCGAAACATAGCCGAAAATCTGCGAAGCGAGAGCAAACAGCGCGAGAGTAAGTATCGAAACGCCCAGGAAGAATCTGCCTTTTGACACGGGCAGGTCCATCGCCATCTTTCCGGTCTGACCGTTTGCAACGGCGTAAGCGATTCTGCCGCGCTTCATTCTGCGCGTCATAAACCATACGGGGTACAGATCCGCTCTCACGCCCGCGTTTTCAATGTTTTCCGCGAGGCTTTCGTCATCGAAATCGTGCTCCATTTCCTTTTTGGCAGTCGATTTCTCAATGGACTCCTTGAGTTCGTCCACCGCTTCTTCCGTAACATCTTCCGAATAGACTTCGCTGTTAACGGAGGGAATGTCCGCGTAAAAATCGCCGAGATAAGCCTCTTTAAAAGTGACCGCCTCGGAGTGAACATAGGGGGCGATCGCGGCGGCAAGGCTGTCGTCAAACGCGGCAGACGCGTCTCTGACGATATTTTCCGAATATCCTCCGCCCGTTGAAACTTCGTTGGCGTAGGTCACGTGATGATGCTCGTTGCCTTTGTTGAAATCGTGATGGGCGGCGGTGTAAAACGTTCCCTGCCTGTAATTTACCCTGTAGTTGTAGTGGGGCACATAAACGCCTCTGAAACTGTTTTCGCCGTCGGGCGACTTGTAGTCTTTAGGTATGAAAAGTTTATGCGAAATATATTTTCCGAAAATTCCGAGAATATCTTCACGCGTATATTTGAAAGGAATAATCTTGTTCGTTTCAAAAACTCTGATTTTTGACGGAATCATTGACTGATTGCCGCAGTAGGGGCAGAAAGCGGTTGCCTGCTCGTCGGGCACGGCAAGCTGAGCGCCGCAGGATTTGCACAGATAAAAGGTCGTTTCATACGTGTGCTCCTCGGCGTTAATATCTCTGTTGTATTCGGATACGGGGACTGAAGAATCGCAAGAAGCGCAGTGAAGCATCTGCGTTTTGATATCAAAATACATCCCCGCCCCGCAGTTGGGACAGTTAATCATCCGCACACCTCCCTTACTGTTATAATATCATTTTACGGATTTGTTGACAAGGGGATAAAATAGCAAAGAAGGATTCGGCAAAAAAACCGCCTTAAAGGTTTTTGGACAAAGGACTAATTTTTATTCAGTATGACAAAAGTTTGACCAAATGCATTTCTTTAGAATCAAGTAAAAAAAGAAGAAAACCCTCAAGCCTTATGACTCGAGGGTTTTCTTTGGTTGCGGAGGGAGGATTTGAACCTCCGACCTCCGGGTTATGAGGGACGATTTTGCGTGATTTTTTGTTCAATATCAATAAATAAATTGTATATTGTGTTGCCACGATTAGTATATATTGAACAATATTTTACACTATTGAAAGATA
>JAEEHB010000026.1 GCA_016280595.1 Clostridiaceae bacterium
ACCAAGTTCGTTGGCCAGGTTTACGTTCTGACCAAGGAAGAAGGCGGCCGTCATACTCCGTTCTTCAACAACTATCGTCCCCAGTTCTATTTCAGAACCACTGACGTTACCGGCGTTATCACCCTTCCCGAAGGCACCGAGATGTGCATGCCCGGCGACAACGTTGATATGAAAGTTGAACTCATCACCCCCATCGCTATTGAAAAGGGTCTCCGCTTCGCTATCCGTGAAGGCGGCAGAACCGTTGGTTCAGGCGTTGTTATCGAGATCGACGAATAATTAACACCCGCAATAAAATCCGGCGGAGCCCCAAAGGCTCTGCCGGTTTTTTTATTCAATTCGCAATTCAAAATGCGCAATGCGCAATTAAGGGGAGCAGATAGAATGCAGAATGCAGAATTGAAGGGCGCCGAAGATATTTAATGGATAATTGATAATTGACAATTGAGGGGGAGCGTTGCTCCGATATTATTATGCTCACGCATATCCTGTGTGGCGGGCGGATGATATCCAGTGCGAAAAAGCAACACTCTGTCATTCCGAGCCTGTCGAGGAATCTCAACACAGATCCTTCGACTCGCTCCGCTCGCTCAGGATGACAATCAATTTTTAATTCCCCATTTATTTCAGATGTCGCTTTCTCAGTGGCACTTAGGGAGGAGAATAGGCGAGCAAAAACGGCGTTTTTTCGACTGAAGACAGTATCGAGATACGGTGTCGAACCGTCGAAGCGCTGCCTGTGGCAGATGAAGCGAGGCGGTGAGAGGAAGAAACAAGGAGAACTGCGAAGCGAGCCAGCGAGCAGGGCGACTATGTTTCTGACGGTTAAAAACAACGAGAACAAAAAATATAAACTATTCCTTATGAAAATCAGATTGAATAAAAACGAGGACCGCAAATCAAAAAACTTGCAGTCCTCTTCTTCTTTTTTGTTCGTTTTTCGACGTTTATTCTATGACCGTACATCAATCGGAGAGGAACATCGAGATGTCTTTGTAAATCTCTTCCGCATACATCTCATGCAGCACCGCATGCTTCGCCTGCGGATAATACGCCGTGAATATATGCCTGTACCCGTCTCTGTTGAGATTTAATACCGTGCGCTTCATCTTGCCGAGCCTGCCTGTCGGGTCGTCGGAGCCGTAGGCGAGCAAAATGCGCAGATTCTCGTTCAGGCACTTGTGTACAGGCACTTTCTGCATAAGGCAGGTCGCCTCAGCCATAGAGTATATTACGCCGTTTGTGAGCCTGCACCCGTGAATGAGCGGGTCGTTCATATAATCAAGCGCCGCGGTGTAGTTGCCGAAAATCTTTTTCTCGTCCGGGGAGTTTACCATCGAGGCAACAAGCCCGGTCACCGTGTTTGAGTGATTTCTGTCTCTCGAAAACTTGCATATACCTCTCGCAAGGTAAGAGGCGGGGGAGGGAGCGTAGGCTCCGGTCATAATCAGTTTTTTAATATGTGTGTCATTGTCTTTGAGATAAAGGCGCGCGAGAGCCGCCCCCTGGGAGTGGGCAATCATAAAGATATCTTTGTCGGGGTAGGTCTTCTCAATATAATCCGTAATCAGAAGCTGGTCGTCAAGCAGTTCGTCTATGCTTTCAAAGTGACCGAGAAAGTATTTCGCGTTCACGCTCAGGCCGTGACCTCTCAGGTCGGTGATAACCACGCTGTAGCCTTTTGAAAGCAGAAACTCGGCGAGGGGATAGTATCTCTCTTTGTGCTCCCTGAGGCCGTGAATAATCTGAACAACGGCAGACGCTCCGTCCGCTTCAAAAGCGGCGGCGCTGAGCACAAGACCGTCATTTGCCTGAATTGTAAACTCTCTCATAAAATCGCCTCCCGAAGGCTGAATTAACTCTGAAAAATATTTTACCATAAATAAATGCGAAATAAAAGCAGACATATGAAATTTTTGTAAAAATAATCATAAAATCACCAAGATATACACCGCAAAACCCGGAAAATCGGAAAAAAACACAATATTTTGTGGATTTTTTTGTAAAAAATTGAAAAAAGACTTGATTTTTTTAAACTTTGGTATTAGAATACAATGGATAAACAATATATCGTGTATGTTTGTCTTCAAATATCACAACAACTTGTGGAAGGAAGGTTGATACTCAAAAACAAATCGCGGCTCTACAATTTAATATCCAAAGTCCCGTAAATATCGGAATATACTATCGGTTTCGCTTAAATGATAACACTTCTTCAAAGTTTACCATATTAAGCAGTTGAAATACACTGCATTCATTTTGCTCACAAAATTCGGGCGGTCGTGGAAAGCTGCCCGAGACATTTTTTCCGATATCGATATCTGAAAAAATATTCGCATACCACGGATATTCGAAGGGACTGATTATCATGAAAAAACTAATTGCAGTAGTTTTAGCACTTGTTTTAGCCTTTTCCTGCACTGCAATAGCTTTTGCGGATACTCTTCCGACTATAATTGATGAAAAAGGCAATGTAATTTATTATTGCAACAACACATCAGACGGACAGCATAACGCGACTGTTTATTTCGATTCACTCGATAAATACACAGCTCATGTTTTGCAGTATCACAAATCTGAGACTACAACCTCATCGGGTTCGGGCACCGCTTCTTATTTCGAGTGCCCCGGCTGCGGCAAGAGATATACCAATCTCGCCGATTACAATGCGTGCCTCGCAAGCCATAACTACGGCGTCGATTCACACTATTGGACCTACATCGGTCAGACAATCCCGCAGCTTGTAGACACACTCAGAAACTATTTCGTAGGCAGCCAGACTCAGGCTCTCATCTTTGACATTCTCTACAAACTCCTCGACCGTGTATCGGCATTTATCGATGCTTATCTCGGCGGCGGTTCAACTGTAGCAGAACAGGAAGGTGTTAACGGCGCAGTTGCCGAGCTTGACGGCGCACTTGCAGGCATAGATCTCTCCTTACCTGAGTTTAAGGGTGTTACCGACATAGTAAACGCCATCAAGCAGAAGATCAAGGACCTCTATGCAGGTAATATCGAAACAACAATAGTCGAAGAAACCGAAGCAGAAGCTCCTGCAGAAACCGGTTCCGCAAACATGGGTCTGGCTGTTTTCGCAGCCATCTCCGTTGCGGCTGCGGCAGCGTTTGTCTGCACTAAGAAAAAGGCCGAATAATTTAAAGTTATTACGCCTTACGCGTGATCACGCAAGGGGTGTTATCATTTAAGCGAAGTTGATAGTATAAAGACCGCGAGTGAAGACTCGCGGTCTTTTTTTTTATGCAATAACAGCCAAAAACCTCTTGATTTTTCCTGAACCGGGTGATATACTTTATTAAGGTTAGCGGCGGCTAACTATTCGGGTGTTTCACTTGTCAAAGTGACAGCCGTTTTTTAATACCAATGTAGTTAGCCTACGCTAACTAACTGCTGATAAAAGGAGTTTGTATGTCGGAAGATTTATTTGTCCGCCACTGCGCCCCTACTCTTGCGGGGCTGAAAACAGGCAATCTTTTCACCTGTGAATTTGAAAGTGAATATGAAATGCAGGATAGCTTTGTAATTATTCGCCGTTGATTTGCATTTAAAGCAGTGATACAATATATCTAATAATTGCCAAAGGAGATGCTTTTATGCTTAAAAAGATTTTATCGGTCATTATGAGCGTTGTTCTTGTGTGCACGGGATGCGCCGTTTTTGCTTTCGCAAAGACGAGCGAGGAAGTTGACACGCACCTGCAGTTCGGCAAGGACGGCAAGTTCCGCATTATGCAGATTTCCGACATACAGGATTATTTCCCGATGAAAGGGATAACGAAAAAAGTGCTTAAAAAGGTGCTCGCGGAATATCCCGTTGATTTAATCGTTCTCACGGGCGACAATATCGCAAGTTCCACACGCGTTAAGCCCTACGCCGCTCTCGCGATCAACGAATTCATGTCAATCTTCGAGTCGCTCGGAACTCCCGTTGTGATGGTTTACGGCAACCACGATGACGAGAGCACAACCGCCGACAAAGCGTATCAAATGTCTGTTTACGAAAGATATAAATGCTTCATCGGCTGCGCGGGTGAAGATTTCGGCGAGGATAACCTCGGCACATACTATGTCCCCATTTATTCATCGGTCGACAAAAACAAAATGGTCAACAATATCTGGATGATTGACTCGGGCAACTACAATAACGAAAATGATCTCGGCGGATACGGCTGTGTGACCAAAAAGCAGATTGAGTGGTATAAATCAACCTCCGAAAAACTCGAAAGAGAAAACGGCGGCAAGATTCCCTCACTCATGTTTCAGCATATAGTCGTTCCCGAAATCTGGGACGCTCTCGATGAACACGATGAGCAGGTTGAGGGCAGTGTAGGCCACGCCGGCAAATATTATACACTCCCCGAAGGCGCGAAAGGCGTTCTCGGCGAAACTCCCTGCCCGCCCAACTACACAAATGGCCAGTTTGACGCCGTGGTTGAGCGCGGCGACGTTATGGCTATGTTCTTCGGTCACGACCACGTGAACTCCTATGAAATCAGTTACAAGGGTGTTGATCTCTGCAACACTCCCGGCATAGGCTTCCGCTCATACAACAGCGAAGAAGAGGGCGTACGCCTTATAACGCTTGACGAAAACGCGCCCGGCACCTATGAAACCGAAACAGTGACATATTTTGAACTGTTTGACAGGGACGACGAAGTAGCATACAACCTCTTTATGTCTGATTCGAGCACAGTTGATGACTCCGAGCACTTCAGCTACTTTATGAAATTCATTCTCGCCGCAATCAAAGCGCTGTTTGCTTTCTGAAACGTAGAGAGAAATGTGGCTGAATGTACTTGAAGGGCTGCTGATTCCTTTCGCCGGCACGGCGCTCGGCTCTGCCTGCGTGTTCTTTATGAAGAAAGAACTCGGCAGAAATATGCAGAGGGCCCTCACGGGCTTCGCCTCCGGCGTTATGGTCGCGGCATCTATCTGGAGCCTGATTATTCCGGCAATGGAGCAATCGGCGGATAAAGGAAAACTCTCATTTCTGCCCTGTGTTATCGGATTCTGGCTCGGAATACTGTTTCTGCTTCTGCTCGACAGCGTCATTCCCCACCTGCATCTGTATGCAGACAAAGCGGAGGGCATGAAAAGCAAAGCGGCAAAAACAACAATGATGGTGCTTGCCGTAACACTCCATAACATCCCCGAAGGAATGGCTGTCGGCGTAATATACGCGGGCCTTGTCTCCGGTGCAGAGAAAATCACCGTCGGGGGAGCGCTTGCGCTCTCACTCGGCATAGCGATACAGAATTTCCCCGAGGGTGCGATTATCTCAATGCCCCTCCACGCGGAAGGAAAATCGAAAGCAAAATCTTTTCTCGGCGGCGCTCTTTCGGGAGCGGTCGAGCCTGTCGCGGTTCTTATCACCGTGCTCGCCGCGGGGCTGATAGTCCCCGCGATGCCTTACCTTCTCTCTTTCGCCGCAGGCGCGATGATATATGTTGTGGTGGAGGAACTCATACCCGAAATGTCGGCAGGCGAGCACTCAAACATCGGTGTGCTGATGTTTGCTCTCGGCTTTACGCTTATGATGGCACTCGATGTCGCGCTCGGTTAACAGACAAAGCGAGGTTAATTATGATTAAACACACGGTAAAAATCGACGGAATGATGTGCGGTATGTGTGAAGCGCATATAAACGACACAATCCGCAAAGCCTTCCCGGACGCGAAAAAAGTCTCCGCGTCAAGGAAAAACGGCGAGGCCGTATTCCTGACCGAAAGCGAAATAAACGCGGACACGCTTAAAACCGCTATAGAAGAAACCGGCTACACATTTGTTTCATACGAATCCGCACCGTATAAAAAGCACGGACTTTTCGGGAAATGAAACACCGCTCGCGACACAGGATATGCGTGAGCATAAACCGTAGGGAACGTCGTTCCGGCGTTCCGAATGCCCCGCAGGGGCATATCACGCACTCCATAGAGCAGGATAACCGCATCCCGCCGCCTTCAGGGTATGCGGAGCATAAAAATGCCTTCCCCTTGAGGTGATCCCCTTGTCAAGGGGGTGTCATCGCTTGCGATGACAGGGGTTAGCCGTCTTCGGCGAGAAAAAGGGGGACCGCTTGCGGTGGATGAGGTGTAGTGTTGATTAAATAATCAATTGCAACAACATACACAATTCTGCATTCTCAATTCTGAATTCTCTCCGCTCCGCCCTTGACAACCACCATCAAGGGTGATATAATCAAATCAATATATGAACAACTGTTCATATATTCATACATCCGTCGCGGCAGCGGAGAATCCCTGTATATACGATGGGGGTTATAATATAACCTAAGTATGAATACCTACTCATTTATTCATATATTCCTGACTGCAGGAGGGACGCTTTCCTTGATGGCGGGGCGGAGTATTCACCATTACAGCAGACGGAACGTTTTCCCAACCTTAGTATGAATAAGTGTTCATATATTCATATATCCTGTGTAGTGAGGGTGGCAATCCTATCCATAAAGAGTGGAGTTTTCCCGGTTTTACTGCAAACAATTATGCTGTATATAAAATTATGTTTTATATAATCTGAATCATATATATTACTCCCGAAAGGAAAATGGTTATGGACAAAAACGCAAATCCCGAAAAGGGTCACATCTGTGAATCAATCAACAATTCGGTGAAGCCGGATCTGAGCGATCTTTACGACCTTGCCGAATTATACAAAGTTTTCGGCGATATGAGCAGGGTGCGCATTCTCGTTGCGCTCACGGGCGGCGAGAGGTGCGTTTATCACCTTGCCGAGCATCTTGAAATGGGGCAGAGCGCCGTTTCGCATCAGCTTCGTGTGCTCAGAAACGCGGGGCTCGTGCGTCCGCGCCGCGAGGGCAGAACGGTTTATTATGCACTTGACGACGAGCACGTGAGCGAAATACTCGAAGCGGGCCTTGAGCATGTTATTCACAAAAAGAGAGGGGTGCAGTAATGAGTCACGAGCATGATGAGCATCATCTTCACACATGTGAAGACTGCTGTGAAGAGCATTGCCACGAAGAAAGCGATGAAAAGAAAGAAAAGATACTTCTCATCGTAGGCCTTGTTCTTCTTGCCGCATCGTTTCTGCCGTTTCTCGGCGATTTTGTAAGAGACGGCCTGCGCATTGCCTGCGCCGTTGTCTGCGGATACCCCACGGCAGTCGGCGCGTTTAAGGGAATAAAAAAATTTCGCATAAACGAGGCGTTTCTTATGACGCTTGCCGTAATCGCCGCGATTATAATCGGCGAATACTTTGAGGCGGCGGCGGTTGCCTTCCTCTTCAGGGTGGGCGAGGCGCTTGAGGATTACGCGCGCGGCAGGAGCGAGCGCTCGCTTGAAGCGATTTTTTCAATTGTGCCCGATAAGGGACACATCATACTTGAAGACGGCGGCTTCAATGAGATTGACGGCGACGATATAAAAGCCGGTATGAAACTTGCCGTGCTTCCGCACGAAAAAGTGCCCGTAGACGGCGTGATTATTCACGGCTCGGGCACAATGGATACTTCCGCTCTCACGGGCGAGGGCATCCCCGTTGAGGTTGCGGAAGGCTCAAAAATCATAAGCGGCAGTATAAACGGAAACACGACTCTGTTTTATGAGGCGACGGCGGGAAAAAATGAGAGCGGCGCGGCAAGGATAGTGTCTATGGTAAAAGCCGCCGCGGATAAAAAAGGCAACAGTCAGCGCCTTACCGACAGATTTGCGAAAATATATACACCCGCGGTTGTCGGAATATCATTTGTATTTTTCATTATTTATGCTATAATAACAAAAAACATTTCCGAAAGCCTTCACAGAGCCCTTGTGCTTGTGGTAGCATCCTGCCCCTGCGCGGTTATACTCAGCGTGCCTCTTGCCTTTATTTCCTCACTCGGCGCGTGCGCTAAAAACGGCGTGATAGTAAAGGGCAGCGACTTCATCGAGGCGCTCTCATCGGCAAAAGCGGCGGCTCTTGACAAAACAGGCACTCTCACCACATCCGTGCCCGTTATAGGCGAGATTTACCCCGCGCCCGGCATTGAAAAAGAAGAGGTGCTGCGCTACGCGGCCCTCTGCGAGCAGTATTCGTCTCATCCGCTTGCGCAGGCTGTGATTAACGCATGCCCCGATATTCCCGAAACGGAAACTCAGGGCTATGAAGAACTGCCTGGAGGCGGCACTGCCGTCAACACCCCGCTCGGCAGAGTATGCGCCGGCGGAGCGATGCTTATGGAGAGGGAAAATATTGATGTTTCCGCTCTGCCAGAGGCGAGCATTTATGTTTCACTCGGAGGCAAAGCAATCGGATGCATTGAGGCAGTCAACGAAATCAGAAGCGACGCCGCGAAGACTGTTTCTTCCCTCAGGAAACTCGGCGTTAAAGAAATCGTGATGCTCACGGGCGACGCCGAAAAGAATGCCGCAGATGTAAGCGGCAAGACAGGGCTTGATTCATATAAATGCAGGCTTACCCCTGCCGGCAAACTTGAAGCGGTAGAGGATATAATGAGAAGGACCGAAAGCGGTGTAATCTATGTGGGTGACGGCATCAACGACGCTCCCGTGCTCGCTCGCTCAACGGTAGGCGTGGCTATGGGCCTCGGCACAGAGGCGGCGTGCGAAGCGGCGGATGTGATACTTGCCGACTCGCAGATTATCAAACTGCCGCAGACCGTCAGACAAAGCAAAAACACGATGAATATCCTTAAGGAAAACATCGTGTTCTCATTGGCTGTTAAACTGGCTGTAATTATTCTCGGGCTTATCGGCATTGCGCCTCTGTGGCTTGCGGTTGTGGCGGATGTTGGCACTATGCTCATCTGTGTTATAAACTCCGCAAGGCTTAATATGAAAAGAAGTATGAAACTTACTTGAGAGCCGCGAGCGTAACTGCGGAAATAATAATCTGAATAATCGAATATCTGTATATTACCTGGGTATTGCTCCAGCCCATATTCTTTCTTGAATGGTCGTGAAGCGGAGTGCGGATTTTCTTCATTACATTGAGGTGAAGGAATCTTATCATTGACACCTTCGCGATTCCGAGCAGGCCGTCAAGGCAGATTACGAAGCACAGGGGAATCACAAGCAGGGCGTTGCCGCTTTTCATTGCGAGGATTGCGGCAAACAGACCGAGTGCTCTTGAGCCCGCGTCGCCCATCATCATTGTGCTGGGCTGTGAGTTTTTCCAGAGATAGGGGAGAAGCGTAAGCAGCAGCACTGCCGTGAGCGAAACCGCTTTTATATCGGTGAGCCTCATAAGGCAGACGCCGGCAAGTGAAATAAATGAAATGCCGGAAATGGTGGCGCAGTAGCCGTCAATACCGTCGCAGCAGTTTACGGCGTTTATGAGCATCCACACAAGGATTATACCGAGTATGAAATATACCACCGGGTGGATATTGACACCCATTCCGAAGAAACTGATTTTGAGAAGAGCCTTGTTGAAATAAACAAAGCAGCCGGACACTCCCGCCGAAATAACGAAGTCGATTATGCCTTTCTTGTATTCGCCCCAGGGCTTTTCGGAGCGGTCGTCAAGATAGCCGGAGAGCATACCGAGCATGAGCAAAACGTAGTAGATTGCGTATTCTATGCTCACGGGCACAAACAGAAGTGCGCATACAATAAACGAAGGGATGAAAACAACGCCTGCGCCCCTTATTTTACCCGCTGATTTTTCACCGTCAACGGCAAATTCCCTGCCGTGGTCTTTCGGCAGTTTGCCCGAAAATAGTTTAAGCAGCGCGGCGCAGAAAAAAGGCGTGAATATGACGGCAATTATTAAGCAGATATTTTTCGGTATCAGAGCGCAAAGCATTTCAGAAACCTCCGTAATGTTAATCAATGTGGAATAAAGGATACCACATTTAAGATAATTTTTCAAGAAAAATAAAAAAGGGGGAGAAAATAAAAATGGCAAAAAACACAAACATCACCATCATCAGATACTTTGAGCAGCTGCTGATGAAGAAACCGTTTGAAAGAATAACGGTCAAGGACATCGCCGAAAAATGCGGCATAAACAGGAAAACATTTTACTACTATTTTTCCGATATGGACGACCTGCTCCAGAAGGCATTTGACTGGGAGATTACGGCGTACATCGAATCCATTCCGCCCGAAAAAAGCGTTGAGGAATCGATATCCGATTTTCTTAATCTGCTCAACGAGTACAAGGCGGTTGTCTATCACGCCTACAATTCGGCAAGCTGTGAAAAAATCAAAGGCTATATCCGCCAGTCAATGCTGTCTATGATTAAATCCAGCATGGAGCATATGCTCAATAAATATAAAATCACACGCGAGCAGGGTGACATCATCTGCTCACTTTACAGTTACATTTTTGTCGGTTTTGTTATCGACTGGCTTGACAGCGATATGGGCTACGACCTCTCGGAGGTTGTGCGTCAGGTAAGAGCAATGCTTAACGGCACTCAGGAAACGGTGCTTGCAAACGCGGAAAAACTCGCAAAAGAATAAGAAAAGCGCTTTATGAGCCGTGCGGAAACTGCCGCACGGCTTTTAATTATCCGAAAACCCGCCTTCAAAAAAATATGGACAATTTCCCTTTATGATTATATAATATAAATAATAGTACCCTGAAATCCTGAAAGGGGAGAAACGGCTATGAAAAAAACACTCGCTTTTCTCATTGCGCTCATAATGGCGTTTACGCTCTGCCTGCCCGCTTTTGCGGCGGACACGGCCCTGCCTATGCTTCACACCGAAGGCGAAAAAATCGTTGACGCCTCAGGCAAGGAAGTAGTCCTGCGCGGCACCAACTTCGGCGGCTGGGGCATAATGGAAGACTGGTTCTGCCCCTACACCAATCCCGCGGGGGAGGAGCCCGTTTATCAGACTCTTGTTTCAAGGTTCGGCGCGGACAGAGTGCACAGCCTTTTCAAAACCTACAGGAGCAACTGGATTACCGAGGTTGATTATAAAAACGTTGCCGATCTCGGCATGAACGTTGTGCGCCTGCCGATATGGTACCGCAATTTCCAGAAGGATGACAACGGCACCTGGTACAGAAAAGCCGACGGCTCAATCGACTTCAGCGAACTTGACGAGGTTGTCTCCCTTTGCAAAAAGTACGGGCTTTACCTCATAATCGACCTTCACGGTCTGCCCGGTTTCCAGAATGACTACGACCACTGCGGCCAGTCAAAATCAATGTCGCTGTTTGACGACACGGAAAAGGGCGCGCACTACAGAGAGGTTGTAATAGACTTCTGGGTGCAGATGGCAAAGCATTACAAGGGCGAGAGCACCGTTGCTATGTATGACCTTATGAACGAGCCTCTCGGCACCAACATCACGAGGGACGGCAGTTTCCAGCAGACTTTCTGGGACCTGAGCAACGATATTTATAAGGCCGTGCGCGAGGTTGACCCCGACCATATAATCTGCATGGAGGCAATCTGGGATCCCTCCGCAATCGCTTCACCAGATGTTTACGGCTGGGAAAACATAGTTTATCAGGAGCACCTTTACGATATCACCAATTTCACGATTTTAAGAAAACTCAATGAAATAAGAGACGCGGGCTACAACGCTCCGTTTTATATCGGCGAGTTTTATCCGAGAGGGCTCACCACTTTCGGCTATATGCTCTCAATGTTCAATCACAGAAACCTGAGCTGGACCACCTGGACCTACAAGGGCGCGGGCCCCGATGCAGACAAATCCCCCTGGTTCCTCTACGGCTCGTCAACTGTTGAAAAGATAGATTTTGGAAACGACAGTTACGAAACGCTCACCGAAAAATTCGGCGAATGCCTTCGCACGGACGGCGAAAAGTTTTCGCGCAACGCCTTTGCCGATTATGTGGCGAATTTCACGGGCGGCTATTCCGACTCTCCCTCTGTTTACACTTTCGGCACGGTGGACACAGCCGGAAGCCTGCCGCAGAGGATGGATATGTTCAGCCAGAAACTCACCGCGATAAAGACTACTATTCTGGACTGGATAAGAAAACTCAGAACCGGAGACCTTCTCTGATTACCCGGAGGTGTTACCTTGAAAAAAAGACTGATAATTCCGCTTCTCCTCTGCCTCGCGCTTGTTCTTTCTGCGTGCGGCATGGATGAATTTGACCCCGACGAGTATGTGGGCGAAGGCCTGCTCACTCTCTTCGGCATAGAGGTTGACAACAACCAGTATTTTTACAATGAAGTGTTTGTGCTCGGGCATCTCAAAGTTGACGAGAACAAGAGCGTGAAAAAAGACGGCAAGACCTACGCCCCCGTTACCGACAAGCGCATAAACACTTACGATGAACTCAAAAGACTTCTTTCCGAAATCTACACCGAG
>JAEEHB010000027.1 GCA_016280595.1 Clostridiaceae bacterium
TGAGATGAAGAAACAAGGAGAACTGCGAAGCGAACCAGCGAGCAGGGCGACTATGTTTCTGAGGGGTTGCGGAGTGAGTCGAAGGATCTATGTGCAGATTCCTCGACAGGTCCGGAATGACAACGGGGAAACCCGTAGGGGGTGCGGGTGTCCGGTGGACACCTCTGCCGCAGGCAGAAGCACCGACCGAACCGACAGGTGAGACCGGATACCATCCGCCCGCTTTCAAGGATATGCGTGAGCATTACAACCGGCGCTTGCGCCCCTTCATTTCGCATTGTGCACTTCGAATTGCGAATTGAATAATCGCCCCTCAATCCTGCGTTCTGCATTCTGAATTCTGCATTTTTTGCCCTCTGACACTTTTTCTCACACTTTCCGCTTTTTGTTTACTTTTAACAGTTTATTGCGACGATGTTGGAAAATTTTATGAAATATGTGTAAAAAAACGGCTTGAATAGTTGTGCATTTTGTTAATTGTATAATATTGATAAATATTATAAAATTTTATTAAGAAACTATTACCGATTAGTTAACAGCTGATTAGGAGGAATAAAAAATGAAAGAAAAATTCAAAAAGGCAATATGTCTGCTTCTGAGCATTATGCTCATAGCAGGCGCTTTGTCTTCGGGGACCGGTGCGTTTGCAGAAAGTGTCGCCGCACCCGAAGCAAAGGCTCAGACAAATGAAGAGGCAAAAGCCGACGGCGGAGAGCCTTCGCTCATTCAGAGCATTTCCCGCGCGGCCAAAAAACTCTACAACCTTGCCCAGGGCCCGGATGACGAAAACGTGATTACCGACGGCGGTACAGTTACCCTGACGCTCGGTCCGGATGAGACCGGGCTGGTAAACTTCACCTGCACAAGTGCCGGTAAATACATATTCTGGGTAACAACTCTGGAAGGCTACTACTATTCCGCTTATGTCTATAATTCAAGCGGAGGGTTTGTCGGATATTCAAATACCGAAACTTATTTGTCAGCCGGGCAGACCTATACGCTGAAAGTCCGCACTTTAAGTGCCTATGACGTGAATGTTATTGAAGTCGGTTTCAGTCATGCTCATACCGATTCCGACGGCGATTTCATCTGCGATACCTGCAACACCGCTTACCGTGTGGCGGCTGCGGAAGACACACCCGCAACAGTCAACATTACCAACCGTGATTTCAAAGAATTTGTGTTTACCTCACCAAGGACCGCAAAATACAGGCTGGATATCACATATACGAGCGGATATTACACCTATAATGTTCTTGATGAAAACGGCTCATATGTCAATGCCGACTCAGACGGCTATTATTTCACAGCCGGCAAGAATTATTATGTGAGGTTTGTTTTTGTCGGTTCATATGCTGCATCAACCGATGTAACCTTGACAGTAATACACTCCCACACTGATACCGACGGCGATTATTACTGTGATACCTGCGATACTCTTTACCGCTACGCCATTACGGACGGAGACACTTTAACCTTTTTAATTCCGAAAAAGGACAGCGCGGAAGTTGTGTTTGACTGCACTGCAACGGGAGGATACAACATTTACGCAACATCCACTGACGGACACGGATTCAACGGCGGAAGCATTTACGATGAAAGCGGCTCAAGTGTTTCCTGGAGTAACGGTGCTTACCGTCTGACAGCGGGCAAAACATATTTAATCAAATACAGTTATGCCGGATCATACGAATCCACGAGTATGGCTGTAACGCTCAAACATGTCCATAAAGACGATGACAACAATTACGCCTGCGATATCTGCGACGCCGTTTACCGCTATGTAATTGAAGAAGATACACCTCTCAATTTCACGATACCGAACGGAGAAAACACAGAACTGGTTTTTGCCTGCACGGCTTCGGGTGAATACAGATTCAGTATCACATATACCAATTATCTGGATGAAGGCTATGTTTATGATTCGGACGGCAACGAAGTAGGATATCCGAATTCCGCCCTCAGCCTTATCGGCGGCAAGACTTATGTGCTCAAAACATCTTTCAGCAGCAATTATTATCCCTCAACCGATGTCAGCGCAACCATAACCCACGTTCATAAGGATTCAGACGGCGATTTCATCTGCGATACCTGTGAAGAACCCTACCGCTGCTCAATTGAAGACGGCGAAGTCATCAAAGTCACAATTCCCAGCGGCGAGATGAGAGAAGTTGTTTTCGAGTGCAGTAAAACCGGCGAATACACGTTTGGCGGCTATTCGGATAAAAATGTCGTTTATAATCTTTTAAAATCCGACGGCACCTACCCCTCCTGGGGCAAAAACGGCTATCAGATGAGTCAGGGCAGCACCTATTTACTCAGGATGACCTTCAGCAGCAGTGTTTACGCTTCAGCCGAGGCTACCGTCAAAGTCAAACATATACATACGGATGATAATAACGACTATGTCTGTGATATCTGCGGCGTTGCTTACCGCTGTGATATTACTGAGGGCAGCACTGTTACCGTAAATATCCCGTGCAACGAGCACAGAGAAATCCTTTTTGCCTGCACAAGAACGGGCGAGTACAGATTTTCATGGACAAGTACCAACGGTTTAAGTGACGGCCATATTTACGACGCGGACGGAACGTCTATTGGACATGCTACAAACAGCAATCATCTCACCGCGGGCAAAACCTATACACTCAGACTTTCGTTCACTGACGATGATTATGATTCCTCAACGGCAACCGTTACCCTGATGCACACTCATGTGGATGTGGATAATGATTATGCCTGTGATATCTGCGACACGGTTTACCGCTATGCCATAGCAGACGGTCATACTCTCACTCTTCAGGTTCCCAATGGCGATCAGAGACAGGTTATTTTTGAATGCGGAGTAACCGGTCAATACAGATTTTCAAGTTCATACACCAACGGATATGTAAGCAACAACATCACTACTGCCGACGGGCTCTACGTGGGATATATAGGCAACACGCTAAGTCTCACGCAGGGTAAGACCTATATCGTGACGCTGACCTGCAGTGACCGGTATGAATACTCTACCGTAAAGATTACACTTAATCATCTTCATCAGGATTCGGATGATAATCTCTTGTGCGATATCTGCTCTCTTGCATACCGCTTTGCAATAACCGAGGGCAATACCGTTAGCGTAAACATACCTCAAGGTGAAAGCAGAGAAATATTCTTTGCCTGCGAAAGAACCGGCGACTACAGATTCGTTACCGAATCCAACAACGGATACTCTGACAGCAATATTTATAACGCAAGCGGAAACAACGTCGGCTATACAAACCAGAATGTCAGCCTCACAGCAGGCAATACCTATTATTTCAGGCCCGCTTATACTTATACATACAATGAGTCAACCGATGTTACCGTGACGCTAAAGCACGCGCATACCGATAACGACGGCGACTATATCTGTGATATCTGCGACACCCTTTACCGCTATGCGATTACAGACGGCGTGAGCACCGTAATCAACGTGCCGTCGGGAGATTCCAGAGAAGCGGTGTTTGTCTGCACCGAAACGGGTGAATACAAATTTTCGGCATCGGGAACATACGGTTACAATGAAGGAAGTATTTATAATCAGGACGGCACTTCCCCATCCTACGGCAGCCGCGGCTACTCTCTCACTGCGGGCAATACTTATGTAATAAGATTCAGCCTGCTCGGCTCAAGTTATGTTGCAACCGATGTTACCGTAAAACTTACCCACATTCATAAAGACGATGACAATGATTACGCCTGCGATATCTGCGACACCGTTTACCGCTATGCAATCGCCGCAGATTCAAGCGTAACTGCCGTTGTTCCCACAGGCGAGTTCAGAGAGTTCGTTTTCAGCTGTGCAAGAACCGGCAAATACAGGTTCAGCATTTCAAGTACAAACGGATACAACAATGCATATATCTATGATGTTGAAGGAAATGATTTGGGTTCCCCGGGCGACGAAATCAATCTCACCGAGGGAGGAACCTACACCCTTATAGTGGATTATTACAGTTCTTATAATGATTCCACAGAAGTGACTGTCGCTCTGAAACACAGCCACGAAGATAAAGACGGCGATTATGACTGCGATATCTGCGGCGTCACCTACCGCTACAATATAGAAGACGGCGGCAGCGTTACCGTAAACATACCTTCCGGTGAGCAGAGAGAATTTGTCTTTGCCTGCACAAGAACAGGCGAGTACAGATTTTCGGTTTCAAGTTATAACGGATACTCAAACGCTTATCTGTATAATTCAAACGGCGCTATGGTAGGCAGTATCAACGGCGCCCATACACTTACCGCCGGGCAGACATACTGCTTCAGACCGGGTTGCTATGATTATTACACCTCAACAAGCGTGACTCTCAGTGTCAGACATACTCACGAAGATACCGACGGCGATTATGCCTGTGATATCTGCGACGCGACATACCGCTATGACATCACCGAGGGCAATCCTCTTTCCATCACAATCCCGCTCGGCGAGCAGAGAGAAATAATCTTTACCTGCACCGAAACCGGCAAATACACATTCTTTGTATGGTATACTCACAGTTACTCCGGCTCACCCATCTTCAATTCAAGCGGAGGCGTTGTGGGCTATGCGGACGAGTCCATATTGCTGACAGCAGGTCAGACCTATTACTTCAGACCGGCATTCTATGAAACCTATCATGATTCAACTGCGCTGACCGTCACCGTGAATCATACACACGTTGACTCGGACGGCAATTACAAGTGTGATATCTGTGACACGCTTTACCGCTATGCGATAACAGACGGCGAATCTGTTACCGTAAACATTCCTCAGGGTGAAAACAGAGAAGTAGTATTTGTTCCGGCTCAGAACGGCGAATACACTTATTCGACAAGTTCCACCAACGGCTACAACGGAGGCGGCATTTATAAGTCCGACGGCACTAACGTCGGCTGGAGCAGCGGTACTTACACTTTAACCGCCGGCGAAACTTACTCCATGAATCTGCTCTACAGCAACAGCAGTAACGAATCGACCGATGTCACCGTAACGGTAAAGCACATTCATAAGGATGCCGACGGCGACAATAACTGCGATGTCTGCGGCGTTGCTTTCCGCTATACGATTACCGAAGGCCAAACCCTTACATTCACGGTTCCCGCGGGCGAGCAGAGAGACGTTGTCTTTGCCTGCAGGAATACTGCCAAGTATAGATTCAGAGTGAATTATACTAACGGACTCAGTTATGAAATATATGATTCAAACGGAGGGTACGTCGGCTATGGAGGCAACGAAGTAACCCTGACGGAAGGTCAGACATATTATCTGCGTCTGATCTGCTCCGCATATGCTCCGTCGGATGTTAAAGTTACGGTTAAACATATTCACGAGAGCTTACCCGACAGCCTCGTTTGCAGTGCCTGCGGCCTGAGATACCGCGTTCCGATTACAGAAGACGGAACGGTTCAGTTTTCCGTGCCTGCGGGAGATTTCAAAGAAGCCTTCTTCACCTGCCAGAGAGAAGGTTATTACATATTCAATGTCTCTTCTGATCACTCTGTCAGCACAGGTGTTTATAACTCATACGGCAGTTATATTGGCTCATCAAACAGCAGTATCTATATGAGTGCAGGTCAGGTTTATTCCCTGAGAGCGGAGTACGATGACAGTCATGAAGGCTTTGCGAGTGTAACCGTTAAACTCAAGCACGCGCACAAAGATACCGACGACGATTACAAGTGCGATATCTGCGAGAGAGTAATAGCATATGACGCACAGGAAGATGTGCCTCTGACAGTTAATCTTCCGGGCAGTGACTATGTCACCGTTTACTTCACACCCGACAGGGATGCCGATTTCTTCATAAAGACTTCGGGCTGTTATATCAGTGATGTTTACAACCAGACCAACGGCTTTGTCGGCAATACCTACGACAGCTTCAGCGGCAACAGCAAGTATTCCCTGAGCGAAGGAGTGCGCTACAAGATTTCCATAAGAAACAATTCATCAAGCGATAAAAACGGCACGGTTACAATCACCCATGTTCATACCGGAGAAGAAACCACTATTGTGGAGCCTACAGCCGCTTCAGCGGGCGTAAAAGGCCTCACCTGCACATACTGCGGAAAAACCGTTTATGCCACAACTTCTTACACCGGAGAATTCACAACAATCAAAGAGAGCAACGGCTTCTATTATGTTGTGCTCGAGGATGATGAAGGGAATAAAGAAGCAGCCGTAATGTATTATTTGGGCGATGACACCGATGTTGTGATTCCGTCAAGTATTGAAGGTGTACCGGTAACCTCAATCATGTCCGAAGAAGGTCCCGGATTCCTGCTTCTGAATCCTTCGATAACCTCAGTTGCCATTCCTGATACCGTGCGCACAATCGGTCCCGGTGCTTTTATGGGCGCAACAGGTCTTACCGAAATAATCATACCCGACAGCGTGACCGTAATAGGCGAAATGGCGTTTTACGGCTGTACCGGTCTTGAAACAGTCACCATGGGCACGGGCGTGAAATATATCGGTGAAAACGCCTTCGAACTTGTTCTGAGCGCGGAAGAAAGAGCGGAAATTTCTGCGGACGACTTGCCGAGTGAAGAAGAATTCGAAGAGATGATTGAGCAGGCGCTCGAAAATATGGAAGAGGACTTAAACGGAGTATTCGCAGATCTTTCGGCTATGACAAATACCGAAATCACCGACTGGGATGATTTGTATGATTACGCCGAAAATGCCGACGAAGATGAAATTGCCGAAATCTTCCATGTTGAGACAAGAGAACAGCTGATTAAACAAATCGATCAGTATAAGGCGTCTATGGATATGCAGCAGATGTATATCGGACTTGAAATTGCCTACTACAGAAATCTGCCTGCCACATATCAGGCTCTGTCAACTGCCGATACCCCGCCGCTTAAAAATGTAATTTACGGCGGCAGTGAGCAGGATTGGGCGAACGTGACGGTGGATAAGGGCAATGAACAGCTTGAAAATGCTACCTGGACCTACAGCGGCGAAACACCGGCTGACCTCTTTGTGCTCACCTATGACGCAAACGGCGGCACCGGAGCCCCCGCTTCACACACCGGAAACGGCACGGCAACCGTTTCGGCAACAAAGCCCGAAAGAGAAGGCTACCTGTGCATCGGCTGGTCCGAATCTTCAACAGCCACCGAGGCTCAGTATACGGCGGGCGACGAACTCACGCTCGACAGAAACATCACCCTCTACGCCGTATGGCAGGAGCACGAGCACAGTTACACCGAATCTCTTGTTAAAGAGCCGACCTGCACCAAGAAAGGCCTCAAGACCTTCACCTGCGAGTGCGGAGATACTTACGATCAGCCCGTTCCCGCTCTCGGCCACGATCCCGTTCCTCACGAAGGCAAGGCATCTACCTGCGAAGAGCAGGGATATAAACCCTACGAGACCTGCACCAGATGCGATTACACCACATATGAGGAACTTCCGCTTGCCGATCATACTCCCGGCGAAGCGGTGAAAGAAAACGAAGTTGCTTCCACCTGCGAACTCGCCGGCAGCTATGACAGCGTAGTTAAATGTACTGTCTGCGGCGCGGAGATAAGCAGAGATAAGATTGACCTCGACCTTGCTGAGCATACACCCGGCGATGCGGTGACAGAAAACAGAGTTGAATCCACCTGTACGGTTGCCGGCAGTTACGACAGTGTAGTCAAGTGCTCCGTCTGCGGTGCGGAAATCAGCAGAGAAAAGATTGACCTGCCTCTTGCGGACCATACTCCCGCCGACGAGATAACAATAGAAAACGTAGTTGAATCCACCTGTAAGGTAGCCGGCAGTTTCGACAGCGTAGTCAAGTGCTCCGTCTGCGGCGCGGAAATCAGCAGAGAGAAGAATGACCTGCCTCTTGCAGACCACACACCCGGCGATGAGATAAGAGAAAACGAAGTTGCCTCTACCTGTAAGGCAGCCGGCAGCTATGACAGCGTAGTCAAGTGCTCCGTCTGCGGCGAAGAGTTAAGCAGAGAAAAGATTGATCTTGAACTTGCGGAGCATACACCCGCCGATGCGGTGAGAGAAAACGAAGTAGCCTCCACCTGTAAGGTAGCCGGCAGCTATGACAGCGTAGTCAAGTGCTCCGTTTGCGGTGCTGAAATAAGCAGAGAAAAGGTTGACCTGCCTCTTGCTGAGCATACACCCGCCGACGCGGTGAGAGAAAACGAAGTTGCCTCCACCTGTAAGGAAGCCGGCAGTTATGACAGCGTAGTCAAGTGCTCCGTCTGCGGCGATGAGATAAGCAGAGAAAAAGTTGACCTGCCTCTCGGCGACCATACACCCGGCGATCCTGCAGTGGAGAATTCCACCACCTCCACCTGCGAAGTCGCGGGCGAATATGACAGCGTGATAAGATGCTCCGTCTGCGGCGTGTTAATCAGCAGCGAGCATAAAATCAAAGAACTCGGAGAGCACGCTCCTCTTGCAGCGGTGAAAGAAAACGAAGTGGCGGCAACCCATACTCAGGGCGGCAGTTACGAGAGCGTTGTATACTGCGGCGTTTGCGGCGATGTGCTCAGCAGAGAAACAATAACCACCGATCCTCTCGGCCACAGTTATACTCCCGTTGTAACTCCTGCCACCTGCACCGAAGGCGGCTACACCACCTACACCTGCTCCTGCGGAGACAGTTACAGAGGTGACGAAACTCCGAAACTCGGTCACAGCTTCACAAACTATGTTTACAATAACGACGCAACGGCCGACAGAGACGGCACCGAAACCGCGAAATGCGACCGTTGTACCGCAACCGACACAAGACCGAAGCCCGGCACGAAGCTCACTCCGGAATACAGTCTTCCCGAAAGATTCAACGATCAGACGGCAGATTACAAGACCATAGTTACCGTGAGCGTAACTCTCTATAACGTGCCCGCCGACGCGGTGGTATATATCGACGGCAAGCCTGCCGATGTAAACGGCAATACCTATTCGGCAAAAATCGGACAGCTTTCATCGTCAAGGGATGTGAAAGTCGAAGTAAGATACGGCAACACAATCCTTTCCGAATCAACGCTTTCCGTGAAAGTCGGCTCTTCCTTCATCAACAGGCTGAGTTCCTTCTTCAAGAACTTCCTGTTCAATATGTTCAAGTGGAAGGAAGTAACGGTCAGGTTCTGATATTCAATTAACCGCGAGGCTCCGGACACCGGTAAAACGGTGCCCGGAGTCTTGATTTGCAACAAAAAAGAAGCCCGTGCTTTGAGCACGGGCTTCAGTTATATTATTTTATTAATTCTGTATTTCAGCCTTCAACTATCTTGAGTGTATCCCTTGCGATAACGAGTTCTTCATTGGTCGGGATTACGAACATTCTCAGTTTTGAGCCGGGCACGGAAATCTCGATTTCTTCGCCTCTTACGTGGTTCTTTTCTTCGTCAATCGCTGTACCCAGGAAGCCGAGTTTTTCGGCAACTCTTGTTCTGTACTGCGGGTTGTTTTCGCCGATACCGCCGGTGAATACCACTGCGTCGATGCCGCCCATAGCCGCGGCGTAACCGCCGATGTATTTCACAAGCTGATGGCAGAGAATGCTTTCAACGAGCATCGCTCTCTCGTCGCCCTGCTTGGCTCTGTTTTCGATAGTTCTGTTGTCGGATGTGCCGGCAAGGCCGAGCATACCGCTCTTCTTATTCATAAGCGAATCCATCTCTTCGGGGGAGAGACCGCGGTCTTTCATAATGGTTGTAACGATAGCGGGGTCAACTGTGCCGCATCTTGTGCCCATGATTATGCCCTCAAGCGGGGTGAGGCCCATTGAAGTGTCAAGGCACTTGCCGTCTTTTACTGCGGAAATGGAGGAGCCGTTGCCGAGGTGGCAGGTAACAATCTTTGTGCCTTCCGCTTTGCCGCCGAGCAGCTCGATGCATCTGCCCGCAACAAATCTGTGGCTCGTGCCGTGGAAGCCGTATCTGCGCACGCCGTCTTTCTCATAAAACTCATAGGGCAGGGCGTACATATATGCGTAGTCGGGCATTGACTGATGGAAGCCGGTATCGAAAACGGCTACCTGGGGCACACTCATAATCCTTTCGCAGGCCTCTATACCCTTGAGGTTGGCGGGGTTGTGAAGAGGGCCGAATTTGAAGCACTTTCTGATGGCGGCCTTCACTTCGGGAGTAACGAGCACGGAATCGGAAAATTCCTCTGCGCCGTGGAGCACTCTGTGGCCTACCGCGCCGATTTCGTCCATGGAGGCGATAACGCCGTTTTCTGCGCTTACGAGGGTGTCAAGCACAAGCTGGATTGCCGCGCCGTGGTCAGCCATCTCGTGAGGTCTGTCTTTTATGTTTTTACTTTCGTCGGCGGGCACCTTGTGGGTGAATGCCGCGTTGGAGTCGCCTATCTGCTCGCAGATACCTTTGGCAAGAAGCACCTCGCCGTTCATATCGATTAACTGATATTTGAGGGATGAGGAGCCGCAGTTGATAACGAGAATTTTCATAAATTTACACTCCGATTTTAAATTTTACTTGCAGTAAGTCACTGACTGAATTATTATATACCTATGAAATCAATTTTTCAAGTGTAAATCGTAAGACGGAAAGGAGGGCGCCTGATGAAAACATCGGCTGTTATATGCGAATTCAATCCGTTTCATAACGGGCACGCCCTTCTTGCGTCAAAAGCGCGTGAAAACGGGGCAACTCACGTGGTCGGAATTATGAGCGGAAACTTTGTGCAGAGAGGCGAGCCCGCAATCTGCCCTGCGGCGCTCAGAGCCGCCGCCGCGCTTGAAAACGGCTATGACCTCATAGTTGAACTGCCTGCCGTTTATTCGGTGTCCGGCGCCGCTGTTTTCGCGGGGGCGGGGGTACGTATTGCAGACGCTCTCGGGTGCGCCGATTCGCTTGTATTCGGCAGCGAATGCGGCAATGTTTCTCTGCTCACCGAGACCGCGAAGATACTGAAAAACAAGGAAACAGACGAAAGAATCGTGGAACTCCTTTCGGTCGGTGTAACCTACGCCGCCGCGCGTGAAAGCGCCGTGCGTGAAGTAAATCCGCACTGTGCAGATGTGCTCGCAAACCCGAATGATATACTTGCTGTTGAATACATAAGCGCCCTTCTGAGCACCGGAAGCACCCTTACTCCCGAAGCCGTAAAGCGCGAGGGCAGTATTCACGGCGGAAGCGAAACCAGGGGCAATATTGCTTCGTCATCCGAAATCCGCAGGCGCATCGGGGCGGGGGAGGACATAGGCGCCTTTGTGCCCGCATCTCCCTCACAGCTGACGGACAATCCCGTTGATATGAAAAAGTTTGAAACCCTTGCCCTGCATACGATGAGAACGGTTACGGCTCAGGCGCTCGCAGAGTGCCCGGATGTTTCGGAGGGCATTGAAAACCGTCTGATTTCCGCCGCGCAAAACGCCTCTTCGCTTGACGAATTATATTCCCTCGCCAAGACCAAGAGATACACCCACGCGCGGATAAGACGCATTGTGCTTTACGCCCTGCTCGGCATCACGAAGCAGGATGTTTCCCTGCCCGCGCCCTATATCCGTCTGCTCGGCTTCAATTCGCGCGGGGCGGAAATCGTGAGGCTTATGAAGGAGTGCGCAAAACTGCCGGTTATCTCAAAAACGGCGGATATAAAAGACGCCGATGACGCGGCAAAAAGGGTGTTTGATATCCAGTGCCGCGCGGGCGATGTTTACTCGCTCCTGCTCGAAAATCCTCTGCCCGGCGGAGAGGAAAAAAGGTTTACGGTGATAAAAAAAGCGTAAAAAAGCGGCGTGATTTTTCACAAACTTTTGCCAAATCAGGCACGATTAGTTGTGACTTATTACAAAAAAATCAAAATATGACAATTAAATAAACTTTTTCTTGACTTTTATTATAAGGGCGGCTATAATTCTTCCTTGCTTACTGTGGAATAGGCCGCCCTGTTATTTTACTCTCTTTTTATAAGATAACAAACGGCGATTTTCCCCACGGAAATTACAGAACGGAGGATTATCAGATGCTCAAAGTGAAGCCAATCACCAGAGGAAGTTGCACTCGTATGAGCTTCGGCAAGATCAATGAGGTTATGGATATGCCTAACCTGATAGAGATTCAGAAATCATCCTATCAGTGGTTTATCGAAACAGGCCTCAGGGAAGCGTTCCGCGATATGACGGCTATCAAGGACTTTTCCGAGAATCTTGTGCTTACCTTTGTCGATTACCATCTCGACGAAAAACCCAAGTACAACGTAAAGGAATGCAAGGAGAGGGAAGTTACCTATGCAGCGCCTTTGCGTGTAACCGCGCGTCTTGAAAACAAAAACACCGGCACCGTGAAGGAGTCCGAAATCTATATGGGCGACTTCCCGATTATGACCGAAAGCGGCACTTTCGTTATCAACGGCGCAGAGAGAGTTATAGTCTCCCAGCTTGTCCGTTCACCCGGTGTCTACTACGATATGACTCACGACAAGACCGGTAAAGAACTCTACACCAGCACCATCAACCCCAACAGGGGCGCCTGGCTCGAATACGAAACCGACGTAAACGATATTTTCTATGTCAAGATTGACAAGAACAAGAAAATCCTCGTTACCACTTTCGTTCGCGCACTGGGTCTGAGTTCCAACGCCGATATCAGAGAGTTCTTCGGCGACGATGAAAAAATCGAAGCGACTCTCGAGAAGGACGAAACCAAAAACACCGAAGAAGCGCTCATGGAAGTATTCAGAAAGATGCGCCCCGGTGAGCCCGTTACCCTCGATGTGGCAAAGCAGAACATTGATAACCTCTTCTTTGATGAACACAGGTACGACATTTCCAGAGTCGGCCGCTATAAATACAACAAGAAGCTCGCTCTCAGAAACCGTCTTCCCGGCTGCACAATAGCAGAAGCGGTATCCAGCGAACTTACAGGCGAACTTCTCGCCGAAGCCGGCGAAGTGGCTGACAGAGCCCTTGCCGACGAACTTGAAAATCACGGCGTGTGGAAGGTAAGAGTACAGTGCGAAGACGGTGCCGTCATCAACGTCATTTCAAACCGTATGGTTTACCCCCTTGCCCTTATCCCCGAAAGCGCAGGCATCACCAAGGAAGACCTTGACGCCATCGCTATCAACGAAAAAGTCAGATTCAGCGTTCTCAACGAAATACTTGAAAACGCGGGTGACGATAAACAGGCAATCCTTGACGCTCTCAAAGAGCACGCGGACGATCTCATTCCCAAGCACATCATCAGGGACGATATCTACGCGAGCGTCAACTACGTAAACTGCCTCACAAAGCACATCGGCAACACCGATGATATCGACCATCTGGGCAACAGACGTATCCGCTCAGTGGGCGAACTTCTTCAGAACCAGTTCAAGATCGGTCTTTCCAGAATGGAGAGAGTGGTTAAGGAGAGGATGAACATCCAGGCTCAGGAGGAAGACGAAAAAGTCACTCCGCAGACCCTCATCAACATCCGTCCCATCACCACCGCCATCAGAGAGTTCTTCGGCTCCTCGCCGCTGTCACAGTTCATGGACCAGGCGAACCCCCTTGCCGAACTTACTCACAAGCGCCGTATCTCCGCTCTGGGCCCCGGCGGTCTTTCAAGAGACAGAGCCGGATTCGAAGTGCGTGACGTTCACTACACTCATTACGGCAGAATGTGCCCCATTGAGACCCCCGAAGGTCCCAACATCGGCCTTATCTCCTACCTCGCATCTTTCGCGAGAATTAACGAATACGGCTTCATCGAAGCCCCCTACAGAAAGATAGACAAAGAGACCGGCGTTGTGCTTGACGAAGTTGAGTATATGACCGCCGACACCGAGGACGATTTTGTTGTAGCCCAGGCTAACGAGCCTCTCGATGAAAACAACAGATTTGTCAACTCCCGTATAGCCGCCAGATACAGAGAAGGCTTCCTTGAAACCGAGCCCTCCGTTGCGGACTATATGGATATTTCGCCCAAGATGGTGGTTTCCGTTGCCACGGCAATGATTCCCTTCCTTGAAAACGACGACGCAAACCGCGCACTCATGGGTTCAAACATGCAGAAGCAGGCCGTTCCCCTTATCAAGACTCAGGCACCCCTTGTCGGCACCGGTATGGAATACAAAGCCGCTGTTGACTCAGGCGTGTGCGTTGTTGCCACCAAGGGCGGCGTTGTTACGAAAGTGAGCGCCGATTCAATCGAAGTGCTCGAAGACGGCGGCGAAACCAAGACCTACGAAGTAATCAAGTTCATGCGCTCCAACCAGGATACCTGTAACAACCAGAGACCTATCGTGGGCGTGGGTGAGAGAATCGAAAAAGGTCAGGTTATAGCCGACGGTCCCGCTACCGACAACGGCGAAGTCGCGCTGGGCAAAAACGCTCTCATAGGCTTCATGACCTGGGAAGGCTACAACTACGAAGACGCGGTTCTTATCAACGAAAAGATAGTCCGCGACGACGTATACACCTCAATTCACATTGAGAAGTATGACACCGAGGCAAGAGACACCAAACTCGGCCCCGAAGATATCACAAGAGACATTCCCAACACCGGTGAAGACGCTCTTGCAAACCTCGACGAAAACGGTATTATCCGCATCGGCGCAGAGGTGCGTTCCGGTGACATCCTTGTAGGTAAAGTTACACCCAAGGGCGAAACCGAAATGACTCCCGAAGAGAGACTTCTTCACGCGATATTCGGCGAGAAGGCGAAGGAAGTAAGAGATACCTCCCTCAGAGTGCCTCACGGCGAATACGGCGTTGTGGTCAATGTTGAAGTATTCACTAAAGAAAACTCCGACGAACTTTCACCCGGCGTTAACAAGAGAGTACGCTGCTACATCGCTCAGAAGCGTAAACTCTCCGTCGGTGACAAGATGGCGGGCCGCCACGGTAACAAGGGCGTTGTTTCCAGAATCCTTCCTCAGGAGGATATGCCCTTCCTTCCCGACGGCACACCGCTTGATATAGTCCTTAACCCCCTGGGCGTTCCCTCCCGAATGAATATCGGTCAGGTGCTTGAAGTTCACCTCGGCCTCGCCGCGAGACAGCTCAACATGAAGATGATGACTCCCGTTTTCGACGGCGCGCACGAAAGCGATATTCAGGACGCTTTTGAAGAAGCGAACAGAAGACTCGTTGAAGAGGCGAAAGCCAAAGCAGAGGCAAAGGGCGAAGAGTTTGACGAGAGCAAGGTCTACAAGATCGATCCCTCCGGCAAATCCGTGCTTTATGACGGCAGAACCGGCAGAAAGTTCGACAACCCCGTAACCGTAGGCGTTATGTACTACCTCAAACTCCATCACCTTGTTGACGATAAGATTCACGCCCGTTCCACAGGTCCCTACTCCCTCGTTACGCAGCAGCCCCTCGGCGGTAAAGCCCAGTTCGGCGGCCAGCGTTTCGGTGAAATGGAAGTCTGGGCTCTCGAAGCGTACGGCGCGGCATACACCCTTCAGGAAATCCTTACAGTCAAGTCCGATGACACGGTCGGCAGAGTAGACACCTACGAAGCCATCGTCAAGGGCAACAACATTCCCACCCCCGGCACTCCCGAAGCATTCAAGGTTCTCGTTAAAGAACTTCAGTCACTCGCTCTGGACATCAAGGTGCTTGATGAAAACGGCGATGAAATCGATCTGAGGACATCTTTCGACGGTGAATACACCTCCGTATCCGAAGATACCAAAGACGCGATGAAGACCGTTAACGATGCCGAAGGCAGCGAAGGTTTTGAAATCGACGCCGAAAGCAGAGAACACGATATATGGGAGACTGAAGAGCCGGAAGAAGACGAAGATTCCGCATTGTACAGCGCAGTCGGCGAAATGTATGAAGACGACGATGACGGCAGCGGAGACTTCGGCCTCGACTTCGGTGAAGATTCAGAGGACGATTATTGATTCAATTCAACCGAAGTACGGCACGACAAAATTTAACGGAAGGGGCATCGTTTAATGGAAAACGTTGAAAAAAAATCCAACCTCGCATTTGAATCCATAAAAATCGGGCTTGCTTCACCCGAAACCATCAGAGCGTGGTCCTACGGTGAGGTAAAGAAACCCGAAACCATAAATTACAGAACCCTCAAACCCGAGAAAGACGGTCTTTTCTGCGAAAAGATTTTCGGGCCCCAGAAGGACTGGGAATGCCACTGCGGCAAATATAAAAAGGTTAAATATAAAGATAAGGTGTGCGAGCGCTGCGGCGTTCTGATTACCAAGGCGAAGGTCCGCCGTGAAAGAATGGGCCATATCGAACTTGCCTGCCCTGTTTCACACATCTGGTATTTCAAGGGCATCCCCTCAAGAATGTCCATCATCCTCGATATGAATAATAAGGATCTTGAAAAAGTTCTTTATTACATTAAACATATCGTTATCGATCCCGGCGACACTCCGCTTGAAAAGGGCCAGACCCTTGACGAGAAAGATTACGACGAGTACCGCCTGAGATATGAAGACGACTTCAAGGCGGGCATGGGCGCCGAAGCCATCAAGGAACTGCTCGCGGGCATCGACCTTGACGAACTCTCCGCACAGCTCAAGGAAGAACTCGAGACCGCTTCTTCACAGAAGAAGGTCAAGATTCTCAAGAGACTTGAAGTTGTTGAGTCATTCAGACTTTCGGGCAACAGACCCGAGTGGATGATTCTCGATGTAATCCCGGTAATCCCGCCCGATCTCAGACCTATGGTCCAGCTCGAAGGCGGCAGATTTGCCACCAGCGACCTCAATGACCTTTACAGACGCGTTATCAACAGAAACAACCGTCTTGCCAAACTCATTGAGATGGGTTCGCCCGACATCATTATCAGAAACGAAAAGAGAATGCTTCAGGAAGCCGTCGACGCTCTTATCGACAACGGCAGAAGAGGCAGACCGGTCACCGGCCCGAGCAACAGGAGCCTCAAATCCCTGTCCGATATGCTTAAAGGTAAGCAGGGCAGATTCAGGCAGAACCTTCTCGGCAAGCGTGTTGACTACTCCGGCCGTTCGGTTATCGTCGTAGGTCCCGAACTCAAACTCTATCAGTGCGGTCTTCCCAAAGAAATGGCTCTCGAACTCTTCAAGCCCTTTATCATGAAGCGCCTTGTTGAAACCGAAAAAGCCGGCAACGTCAAGTCCGCCAGAAAGATGGTTGAGCGCGCCAATCCCGAAGTATGGGACGCTCTCGAAGTGGTTATCAAGGATCACCCCGTAATGCTCAACCGTGCTCCCACCCTTCACAGACTCGGTATCCAGGCCTTCGAGCCCGTGCTTGTTGAAGGCAGAGCAATAAAACTTCATCCCCTTGTATGTACAGCGTTCAACGCCGACTTCGACGGCGACCAGATGGCTGTTCACGTTCCTCTTTCGGCAGAGGCTCAGGCTGAGGCGAGATTCCTTATGCTTGCCGCCAACAACCTGCTCAAGCCCTCGGACGGTAAACCCGTTACCGTTCCCACGCAGGATATGATTCTCGGCTCATATTACCTTACTATGGTAAATGACAACAACCCCGCAAACTCCGACTACAATCCCGAGAACCCCTGCGAGCCCGGCGCACCCCTTGAGGTCAAAACCGAGAGCGGAGAGACCGTGCTTTCATACAAGTGCTTCGGCTCCAAAAACGAAGCAATTATGGCTTACGAAGAAGGCGACATCGGCCTTCACGTTCATATCAAAATCCGCATGAGCAAGGAGTTCAACGGCAAGACCGTAAGTTCCCTTGTCGTCACCACCCTGGGCAAACTCATCTTCAATGAGCCCATTCCCCAGGATCTCGGATTCATTGACAGAAGCAAGCCCGAAAATATCTTCACACCCGAAATCGACGAACTCGTCAACAAAAAGGTGCTCGGCAAACTCATTGACCGCTGCATCAAAGTTCACGGCACATCCGTTTCCGCGAAAGTGCTTGACGAAATCAAGGCTCAGGGTTACAAATATTCAACCTTCAGCGGCCTGACCGTTGCCGTGTGCGACGCCACCATCCCCGAATCCAAGTGGGATATCATCAGAGAGGCCGACGAAAGAGTTGAGCAGATCAACAGAAGATACGCCAGAGGCTTCACCACAGATGAAGGCCGTTCAAAAGCGGTTATCAAAGTCTGGGATGACACCGCCTCCTGCGTTTTCGACGAACTCAAGGCAGGCTTCAATAAGTTCAACCCCATCAACATCATGCTTGATTCCGGCGCCCGCGGTAACGATTCACAGCTGCGTCAGCTCGCCGGTATGCGCGGACTTATTGCCAACACTTCCGGTAAGGTTATCGAAGTTCCCATCAGAGCCAACTACCGTGAAGGTCTTAACATACTTGAGTATTACATCTCCGCCCGCGGCGCGCGTAAAGGTCTTGCCGATACCGCTCTGCGTACAGCGGACTCGGGTTACCTCACCCGCCGTCTTGTTGACGTTTCCCAGGATGTTATCATCCGCGAGGAAGACTGCCACTGCACCGACGGCACTTACGTTTACGACATCTTCGACGATGAGAAGAAGAAGGATTCAAGAAGAATCGTTTCTCTCGAAGAAAGACTCTCCGGCAGATATCTGCTTGAAGATTTCTATGACAGTGAAACCGGCAAACTTGTTGCAAGCAAGGATGTCATGATGGACGACGACACCGCGGCAAAGGTTGCCTTTATGGTGCGCCGCGATCACGACAACAAAGTTGCGAGCGGTGAGATTACCGAAGACGAGAAGGCGAAGATCAAAATCAGATCCCTTCTTTCCTGCCAGTCACAGCACGGCGTATGCATCAAGTGCTACGGCAAAAACCTTGCAACCGGCAACCCCGTTACCGTAGGCGAAGCGGTCGGTATCATAGCCGCTCAGTCAATCGGTGAGCCCGGTACACAGCTTACGATGAGAACTTTCCACACGGGCGGCGCCGCCGACCAGTCGGATATTACCGAAGGTCTTCCCAGAGTTGAAGAACTGTTTGAAGCGCGCAAGCCCAAAGTGCTCGCCATCATGAGTGAGATTGACGGTGTTGCGAGCATCCGCAAGATAAAGAACTCCGACCACATCGTCGTTACAGGCGATGACGGCACCGAGAAGCAGTATCTTATTCCTTACGGCTTCAAGAAGAGAGTTATGGAGGGCGACAAAGTCACCCGCGGCGAAAGACTCACCGAAGGTGCGCAGAACCCCCACGATATTCTCGCGATTCTCGGCGTTGAGGCAGTTCACGATTACCTCATCCGCGAAGTTCAGAGCACTTACCGTCAGCAGGGCGTTGATATCAACGATAAGCATATCGAAGTTATCATCCGCCAGATGATGAGAGAAGTTAAGATTACCGATCCCGGTGAGAGCAGATTCCTTCCCGACTCAATCGTTGAGAAGCAGGAATTCATCAGGGAAAACGAAAGAGTTGCCGCCGAGGCGGAAGCAAACGGCAAAGAGCCCGTGCTCGCTCAGGCAGTGCCCACCCTTATGGGTATCACAAAGGCATCTCTCGCTACGGAGTCCTTCCTCTCCGCCGCATCTTTCCAGGAGACCACCAAGGTGCTCACCGAAGCGGCAATCAAGGGCAAGACGGACTACCTCATCGGTCTGAAAGAAAACGTTATCATCGGCAAACTTCTTCCCTCAGGTACAGGTATGAAGTGCTACAGTGACGTTCAGATTTATCAGGCAGATCCTTCTGTGAAAATCAGCGAAAATCTTGACTGATTTTTGTTGAAAGTGTTGACAAGTCAAGATTTTTTATGATAAAATATTTGTCACGCAGTGTCTAAGGGGCAATTGCGAGCGCAAGAGCCCCTTTTCACTAATAAAAATATTCAAAGAAAGGAGAGAACGTATTGCCTACCTTTAATCAGCTTGTCCGCAGCGGCAGACAGACTCTGGAAAAGAAGCCCAAGGCTCCCGCCCTTCTTAAAGGACTCAACTCCAAAAAGAATGTGCAGACCTTGCAGAATTCTCCCCAGAAGCGCGGCGTTTGCACGGCAGTTAAAACCGCTACCCCCAAAAAGCCGAATTCCGCTCTTCGTAAAATCGCCAGAGTGCGTCTTACCAACGGCATCGAGGTAACAACTTACATCCCCGGCGTAGGCCATAATCTTCAGGAGCACTCCGTGGTTCTTATCCGCGGCGGCCGTGTAAGAGACCTTCCCGGTGTGCGTTACCACATCATCCGCGGCACACTTGATACTCAGGGCGTTACCGGCAGAATGCAGGCCCGCTCCAAGTACGGCGCAAAGCGTCCCAAAGTCAAGAAATAAGCCGCAAATCCAAACCAGACATTCTTCTTGCAGGCTGAATTCAATTCAACCAATGCAGTGTATATATATTACTTTATGTATGCCTCTGCGTTGGCGCCACGAGAGTTTGTCACTCGAGTACCTATGATATCATTACTATGAAGGAGGGAAGCGACGTGCCAAGAAGAGGCAACA
>JAEEHB010000028.1 GCA_016280595.1 Clostridiaceae bacterium
AGAGATGAAATTTGTGCATATTTGCAGGTTTTGACGACGAGGAATACTTGGCTGTATTCCGAGGAGGAAACCCTGCATAAGATGTGCAAAGGTCGCTCTTTGAGGCATTACTGTTTTATGACCCTCCGCCCTTTGGCAGTCCCGCTTTCTGTTATATTGCTATTTTACGGCTTTATTGATGCACACTTTCGCAATATCGGGGGAGTGTGAAGTAAGTCCGTTAAACCTGTTGTGCCCGTCATTTGAAAGCACAACCGTATTTTCGCCTTCACTTAGGTCGATATAGCCGACGGCTGTCCTGTAAGTATCGCTGCTGTAAGTGCTTGTGCACCAGATTTCGCTAACTTCGCCATTTACACTTACCGTGACATATTCTTCAATTATATCAACATTGTAGGCGTGAGCGCCGCCCTCCTCGTTGTTGGCGTAGGTAAGAGTAACTGCGTATCTGCCGCTTTCGGGAGCAGTCACGGTGAAAGACGCTTCGCCCGAGTCACTGCTTATGCCCGTGATATAACTTCCGCGTATTCCTTCCGCTTTTTCCGCGCTTCCGGTGAGAGCCATCTCTTCGGGCGTCACGGTGATTAAATCTTCGCTGTGTTCTGCGGTCACACCGGTTTTCGCATCCGATGAAAAGTCAATGTAATTAAGCCCGTATTTAAGATATCTTATGCTGCCGTCAAGGTCAAAGCGGTAATATCCGTCGGCTGGGGCAATCACAAGATGCTCGACGTTTTTCCTGTCATATTCACAGTAGATTTCACGCTCTTCGCTCTTTCTTAAAAGCAGACTGTCAAGCACAAAGGTGCCGTCGCAGTGCATAAGTTTTATTGTGTGCTTTCCTTTGCTCAGATGCCTTGTAAATGTGTATTTGTCGGTATATTCGCTCTTTATCGTGTTATGAAATGATACTGTACTCTCCTCACCGTCAAAAGACATAAACGCTTTGCCGTCGTGCCTGCCGGAAGGGGAGGGGCCGTCATTTGCCTTGCCGAAAACAAGGCTGATTTCATAATCGCAGTCTTCCGGCGCATCAAAATCAAGGCTGATTCCGTCGCCTTCATTTTCAAAGCCGCCGCACATACCCTGCATGTTTCCCGTTGTGGCGTAAGCGCTGTCGTATGTGTATGCATTTCCGAGCAGAGTCCCGTTTTCAAATTCAAACCTTAAGGGCAGAGCGTCAGTTTCGCGTGTCACTCCGTCCGCCTCTTTTACAATGATATGATAGACGGCGTCTTTGTCTGTTTCGTTCAAACTGATTTTGAGAGTGCCGGTGACACCGGTTTCATATTCGCTTATCAGTGCGGGAGAGAGCACTTCTCCGCTTAAGCCTTCAAAAGTAACGGCTTCAACACTTACCTTCACTTTCTTTCCTATGTTTCTTCGCACGTTTTTAAGTGCAATCTGAAAGTCATATTCCGCTCCGCAGCATATAATATCCGCTCTTTTTTCTTCTGCATCATAGCCGCCCAGAGCATCGAGCTTTGACAGGTGAAACGCGTCTCTGCGGTATTTGATTACGTTTGCCGCATCGGAGTGTAAAATATCGAGCAGTTTTCCTTTAAGCCTTGCACTCGAAAAATCCGAATACCATTTATAAAGCCACCACTGTGAATTGGGAATATTGGCATATGCGCAGGTGTCGCAGAGATTATCCGCAAGCCGCCAGTAAGCGACGTTTCCATAGGTATCGGAGTTTTCAATCGCTCTCATATAATGGAGCATAGCCGCGGGCGCGCCGCATTCTTCCATCGTGCCGTATTCGGTCACAATGATTACAAGCGGGGCAATGCCGAGTTCTTTTTCCGCCTCGCGATATTCCTTCACATGGTCCTCCCACCACATTGATGAGGCCGGGCCGAGTTCGTGGTAAATCATTACATCGGGCAAACAGTTGTTTTCTTTGCAGTAAGTGAGGAAATCCGTTATTTTGTATTTCTCGTAGTCGCAGTAGCCGGGCCCTCCGATAAGAGCATCGGGGTCGATGCTTCTTACTAACTCATAGGCTTCCTTCCATGCAGAGTAAAATCTCTGCTTTGCCGCGTCGTCAAACATCAGCCAGCCGTCGGGGTGCTCCGAGCCGAACCAGACCGTGTTGTCACACTCGTTATAGAGGCAGTATACAATCGAGTCAGAGTAATCTTTACCGGAAAGTATTTCAACCTTTTCTCTTACCTGCGGCAGAAAGTTTTCGCGCACAAAAGCCTCGCTGTCATAGTTTCCCGCCTCTCTCATACGGTTTATCTCTTCATGGCAGTAATACCAGGTGGGGTAAACATCCTGCAGATAAACCACATTGTAAGCGGAGTTTTCAAGGTTGGGGCTTACGTTGTCAATATCGCCAATCGGGTGCTGAAGTCCGCCGATAACCTTTTGCGAGGAGGATGAAATCCTGAGCGATTTCACAACTTCTTTGCTCGGCACTTCCTCCTGCGCCATACCGTAAAGGTAGCCGCAGGCACCATAATTAAACTCTCCTTCGCTTTCATTCAGGTTAAATTCAATTGTCGGGGTAAATCCGTATGTCAGGCAGCCGAGAAAAGTGCCGGCTACCAACAGCACGGACATAATAAGGCTCACGAAACTTTTCATTTTTATCACCGTTTTCATTATACGGGATTTAATACTTCGCGTCAATAAAAAGAATCGCAGCAAATCTCATAACCGGCGGTTAAGCCGTGAGAATGCTGCGATCGGGATTTGTACCGCTGAATAATTACGCGGCGATGAATCCGCCGAGGAACTCGGTGATGGCTGCTATAACGTCAGTTGCGGAAGCGTATGCGCCTGCGAAATCGGCTGCTGTTCCGAAGAGACCGGAAATAATTCCGAAGATGCTGATGAGCATATCCAACATTGCTTTTTCCTCCTTGTCTTATTTGATAACCGGGAGGGTGATAAACACCCTGTAAAACGGTTAGCAGATGCTAACTTGCATCCGACATTTAATATATACAACAAAAAAACGCTCTTGTCAAGTAATTTATCTTTACAATTTTTCCGTTTTTGCAATACCTGTCGGCATATCTTGAAATCACTCCCACATTTTATTTATTATTATATTGACAATTTTAGTTTAATTATTGTATAATCCATTTCAATCGAGTTAATATGGGGGACTGAAAGTGAAATTCACAAAAATGCACGGAATCGGCAACGATTATATTTACTTCAACTGCTTTGAAGAAAAGATTGAAGACCCCGAAAATCTTTCCATCAGGCTTTCGGACAGACACTTCGGTATAGGCGGCGACGGCATAGTGCTTATTATGCCCAGCGAAACCTGCGATTTCAGAATGCGTATGTTCAACGCCGACGGCAGTGAAGGCAAAATGTGCGGCAACGCAACAAGATGCATAGGCAAATATGTCTACGAAAAAGGGCTTACCGATAAAACCGAGTTTACCCTTGAAACCCTCAGCGGAGTGAAGGTGCTTAAACTCGCTGTTAAAGACGGCATAGTTGATAGCGTTACCGTTGATATGGGCAAGGCGGTATTCAGAGCCGCCGACATCCCCGTTATTTCCGATAAAGAAGAAGTGGTTGAAGAGCCCCTCACCGTAAACGGCGTTACTCACAATATCACCTGCGTTTCAATGGGCAACCCCCACTGCGTTATATTCACCACCGGCATAAAGGACCTTGATCTTGAAAAAATCGGACCTTCCTATGAAAACCATCCGATGTTTCCCGAAAGAATCAACACCGAGTTTGCCGAGTATGTTGATGAGCATACGCTCAATATGAGAGTGTGGGAGAGGGGAAGCGGCGAAACTCTCGCCTGCGGCACCGGAGCGTGCGCCCTTGTTTCCGCCGCGGTCAAAACCGGCAGATGCAGAGCTGATGAATTTGTTAAAGTCAACCTTATCGGCGGCACGCTCGAAGTAATGTTTAAATCGGATTCAACCGTAATTATGAAAGGCCCCGCGGCATTTTCATTTGAAGGAGAGGTAGAATAATATGGCACACATCAATTCAAATTATCTCAATATCAAAGAGAGTTATCTTTTCTCTGAGGTGGCAAAGCGCGCCGCCGCTTTCAAAGCGGCTCACCCCGAAGCCGATGTAATCAGGCTCGGTATAGGCGATGTCACAAGACCTCTCTGCCCCAAAGTCATTGAAGCGCTCCACAGCGGAGTTGACGATATGGGCAAAGCGGAGTCGTTCAAAGGCTACGGCCCCGAGCAGGGCTATGATTTCCTTAAGAATTCGCTTAAAGATTACTATGCCCTCAAAGGCGTTGAACTTGATAAGGACGAAATCTTCGTTTCCGACGGCGCAAAGAGCGACCTCGGCAACATCCTTGATATTTTCTCAAAGGACAATGTCGTGCTCGTGCCGGACCCCGTTTATCCCGTTTATGTTGATACCAATACAATGGACGGCAGGGAGATTGTCTATCTTGAAGCAAACGAAGCAAACGGCTTCCTTCCGCTTCCCGATGATTCAATCAAAGCCGACCTTATCTATATCTGCTCTCCCAACAACCCCACGGGCGCTGTTTATAACAAAGAGCAGCTCACACAGTGGGTGAATTACGCGCTTAAAAACAACTCCGTAATTCTTTTTGACGCGGCATACGAGTGCTTCGTTTCCGACCCGTCTCTGCCCAGAAGTATCTATGAGATTGAGGGCGCAAAGACCTGCGCTATAGAATTCTGCTCATTCTCAAAGACAGCGGGTTTCACCGGCACAAGATGCGGCTACACGGTTGTTCCTTTCGCTCTTGAAAGAGACGGCTGCTCGCTCAATAAATTCTGGCTCAGACGCCAGACCACCAAATTCAACGGTGTTTCTTATATCGTGCAGAAAGGTGCCGCGGCTGTATTCACTCCCGACGGCATTGAGCAGATAAAAGAAAACATCGATTACTATAAGCAGAACGCCAAAACCATAACCGATACCCTTGACAGGCTCGGTATATGGTACTGCGGCGGCAAGCATTCACCTTATATCTGGTTCAGATGCCCCGATAATATGGGCTCGTGGGAATTCTTTGACGCCCTGCTCGAAAGAGCAAATGTCGTAGGCACTCCCGGTGAAGGCTTCGGCGAATGCGGCAAAGGCTTTTTCCGCCTGACTTCTTTCTCAACTCACGAAAACACTCAGGAAGCCATGCGCAGATTCGAAAAGGCTTTCGGCAAAAATGACTGAAGCGAAAAAAGAAAACAGGATAATCTTTATCTGCTGGCTCGCTTACGCGGCCGCCTATGTAGGCAGGCTTAACTATTCCGCCTCAATAGTCGCGATTGTCGCTTCTATGGGTGTAGCCAAGTCGCAGGCGGGGCTTGTAAGCTCCTGCTTCTTCTTTGCTTACGGAGCGGGGCAGCTTGTCAACGGTATTCTTTCGAAGAAATACAACAGCAGGATTATGGTCTTTTTCTCGCTCGTTTCTTCATCCGTGCTTAACCTCGCGATGCCTCTTTGCGGCAGTATATCGCTTATGAAATATATCTGGCTCGCAAACGGCGCCGTGCAGTCCATACTGTGGAGCACGCTCATCAAAACAATTTCAGAGCACGTCTCGGACGGCAAGATATCCAAAGCGATTGTTGTTATGAGCACTCCCGTTGCCGCCGGTACTTTAGGCGCTTACGGGCTTTCCGCTTTCTTCGTAAAGTTTTTCACCTGGAGATACACTTTCTTCGCGGCATCCGCAGTGCTTGTTTCGGCAGCGTTTATCTGGTTCTTCTCCTACGGCAATGAAATGCCGAAAGTGCTTGAAGTCAAGGCGAAAGAAAAGAGCGAAAAGACAAGAGTGCCCGTACCGCTCATATTCTTCCTTGCATCCGTCTGTCTCGCGGGCATTGCAAATGGATTTGTGAAAGACGGCATAAATACCTGGGTGCCGAGCGTGCTTTACGAATCATTCGGCATATCGCAGTCCTTCTCCATCCTTCTCACCCTGCTTCTCCCGATAGTTTCCCTCTGCGGGGCAACGGTGGTTGCGGCTGTGCACAAAAAAATCAGATCCGTCTCCGTGATGAATATGATTTTCTATGTCATCGGCGTTGCTGTATGCTCCGGAATTCTCTTTACGCTTAAAATCAGGAGCCTTGCTTTCCTGATGATTCTCTTTACGCTCACGGCGTGTCTTATGTCAATGATAAACAATGTTATCACCAGCATATTCCCGCTCGATATGCGCAGGGTGCTCGGCAGCGGCTTCCTTGCAGGGCTTGTCAATTCATTCTGCTATGTCGGCAGCACGGTAACATCCTATACTCTCGGCTCGGTTGCCCAGAAACAGGGCTGGAATATGGTGTTTGTGATTATGCTATGCGTATGCGCGGCGGCGGCAGTTGCCTCGCTTGCCGGAATTGCGCTTGAAAGGAAAAACAAAGCGGTCTGGATTTCCGCTGAGTAAATTGTTTATACACACCTTACTGAAAGGATTGATTATATGGCGAAAGAACTTGCCAAACAGTATGATCCCAAAAACGTTGAGGATTGCATCTATGATTTCTGGCTGAAAGGTAAATACTTTCATGCGAAAGTAGAGGAGGGCAAACCCACCTACACGATAGTTATTCCTCCTCCGAATATCACCGGTCAGCTTCATATGGGTCACGCCCTTGACAATACTCTGCAGGACATTCTTATCCGCTGGAGAAGAATGCAGGGTTATGATACCCTTTGGCTTCCCGGCACCGACCACGCTTCAATAGCGACTGAGGCCAAAATAGTTGAGGCTATGAAAGCCGAAGGCATCACCAAGGAGGATATCGGCAGAGAAGCCTTCCTTGAAAGAGCGTGGAAATGGAAGGAGCAGTACGGCGGCAGAATTATCCAGCAGCTCAAAAAGATGGGCTCCTCATGCGACTGGGACAGAGAAAGATTCACCCTCGACGAAGGCTGCAACAAAGCCGTGCTTGAGGTCTTCTGCAGGCTGTATGAAAAAGGTCTCATCTACCGCGGTGAAAGAATTATAAACTGGTGTCCCCACTGCCTCACATCCATATCCGACGCAGAGGTTGAATACGAGGACCAGGCGGGTCATTTCTGGCATCTGCGCTATCCTTTCAAGGACGGCAGCGGATATCTTGAACTTGCGACAACCCGTCCCGAAACACTCCTCGGCGATACTGCCGTTGCGGTAAACCCGAATGACGAAAGATATAAAGACGTTATCGGCAAAACCGTGATTCTTCCCATAGTTCACAGAGAGATTCCCGTTGTAGCCGATGACTATGTTGAGATGGACTTCGGTACCGGTGTTGTTAAAATCACACCCGCTCACGACCCGAACGACTTCGAGGTAGGTATTCGCCACAATCTGCCCGTAATCAACGTGATGACAGATGACGCGAAGATTACCGAAGATTATCCCGCCTACGCAGGTATGGACAGATTCGAAGCCCGCAAGGCAATAGTGCGCGACCTTGAGGCTGAAGGCGCTCTTGTCAGAATAGAAGACTACAGCCACAATGTAGGCACCTGCTACAGATGCCACACCACAGTTGAGCCCCGCGTTTCAAAGCAGTGGTTCGTTAAAATGGAGCCCCTTGCAAAGCCCGCAATCGAATGCGTAAAGAGCGGCAAAACAAGATTTGTTCCCGACAGATTTGAAAAGACATATTTCCACTGGATGGAAAACATCAAGGACTGGTGTATTTCCCGTCAGCTTTGGTGGGGTCACAGAATTCCCGCCTATTACTGCGATGACTGCGGCGAAATCACCGTTGCCAAGTCGGCTCCCGACTGCTGTCCCAAGTGCGGCGGCAAAGTCCGTCAGGATCCCGACACCCTTGACACCTGGTTCTCATCCGCGCTCTGGCCGTTTTCAACTCTCGGCTGGCCGGATGACACTCCCGAACTCAGGCACTATTTCCCCACAAACACTCTCGTTACCGGCTATGACATCATCTTTTTCTGGGTAGCAAGGATGATATTCTCATCCTGCGAGCAGATGGGAAGTCAGCCTTTCAGCACCGTGTTTATTCACGGCATAGTCAGAGACGCGCTCGGCAGAAAGATGTCAAAATCGCTCGGCAACGGTATCGACCCGCTTGAGATTATTGATAAATACGGCGCAGACGCTCTGAGATTCACCCTTGCCACAGGCAACAGCCCGGGCAACGATATGAGATTCTCAGATGAAAAAGTCGGCTCGAGCAGAAACTTTGCAAACAAACTCTGGAATGCCTCGAGATTCATTCTTATGAATATCGGCGACGATGATATTCCGCTCACTCTGCCCGAAACTCTCGCGCTTGAGGATAAATGGGTGCTGAGCATCTACAACGACCTCGTAAAAGAGGTTACCGAAAACCTTGAAAAATTTGAACTCGGTATTGCCGTGCAGAAACTCTATGATTTCATCTGGGATATCTTCTGCGACTGGTATATTGAGATTGCAAAAATCCGTCTGCAAAACGGCGGCGAAGAGGCGATGAATGCCAAGAGAGTGCTCGTTTATGTTATGAGCAACACTCTCAAACTTCTTCACCCCTTTATGCCCTTCATCACCGAAGAAATCTGGCAGACTCTTCCTCACGAAGGCGAATCGATTATGATTTCCGCCTGGCCGGTTTATGATTCCGCGCTCTCATTCCCCGAAGAGGAAGCGGAGATGGAAAGAATTATGACCGCCATCAGAGCCATCAGAAACAGGCGTGCCGAGATGAATGTCGCTCCCTCAAAGAAGGCGAAAGTATATATTGCCACCTCTTATGCCGATACTTTCGGCAAGGCGGGTATCTTTATGCAGAGGCTCGCGAGCGCGTCCGACTTTGAAGTGGGCGAGGCGTTTGATATCGAAGGCAGTGTAAGCATAGTTACTTCCGACGCCAAGATTTATATCCCGATGGGCGACCTTGTTGACTTTGAAGCCGAAAAGGCAAGGCTCAACAAAGAACTTGAAGCGGTTCAGAAAGACCTTGATTTTGTAAACAATAAACTTTCAAACGAAAACTTCGTCAGCAAGGCTCCCGAAGCGGTTGTAAACGCGCAGAGGGAAGCGGCGGCGAAATACGCCGAAAAAATCGCCCTGCTCAAAGACAGCATCGCGAAACTGGGCTGATTTATATGAACTGTTCACAGGCAATTGAATACATCCATTCTCTCGAGCGCTTCGGCATAAAACCCGGGCTCGGGAGAATAGGTGAACTGTGCGCCGCGCTCGGCAATCCGCAGAACGACTGCAGGTATATCCATGTGGCGGGCACTAACGGCAAAGGGTCAACATCCGCCCTGATTGCCGGCGTATTGACCCGGTGCGGCTTCGTCACCGGGCTTTATACTTCCCCGTATGTTGTCGATTTCCGCGAAAGAATCTGCCTTAACGGCGAAATGATAGAGCCTCAAGACCTTGCAAAAGCGGTTGAAAAGGTAAAACTTGCTTCTGAGCAGAACGGCATTACCGTAACAGAGTTTGAAGCGGTCACGGCGGCAGCCTTTGTTTATTATTCGGCTAAGAAATGCGATTTTGTCGTGCTTGAAACGGGGCTCGGCGGCAGGTTTGACGCTACCAACATTATTCCCGCGCCCGCGGTTTCTGTTATCACGAGTATTTCCTTTGACCATATGGATATACTCGGAAACACAATCGAAGCAATAGCCGGTGAGAAGTGCGGAATAATCAAGCAAGGCACAAAAGTTGTTACTTATCCCTTCCAGGATGAAGCCGCGCTCAGCGTGATAAAAGACACCTGCGCCCTTAAAAATGTTCCGCTGATTATTCCCGATGCGGGCAAAGCGGAGATTTTGTCATCGGATTTTGCCGGAAGCAAAGTTAAATATGACAGCTTCATTTACTCTCTCGCTCTTCCCGGGGAGCATATGGTTTACAATTCCCTTATGGCTGTTGAGACCCTTCGCGCGCTTGACGCGGGTATTACTGATGAAATGATTTCTTCTTCGTTTGCCCTTACGCGTATGCCCGCAAGGACGGAGGTCATAGAAGGAAACCCCTGTGTCATAATCGACGGCGGACATAATGACGACTGCGCCCGCGCTCTTGAAAAGTATATAAAGGCTTATCTTTCAGGCAAACGGATTATCGCCGTTTCTTCTCTTATGGCTGATAAAGATTACGAGGCTTATGTTTCGCGTATTGCTCCGCTGACAGACTGCTTTATAACAACAACTGCTTCCAATCCCAGAGCGCTCCCGTGCGCGGAGTTGCTTGAATGCGCCCGCAGGTACACCGAAAACTGCCTTTCCTTTGAATCGCCGCGGGACGCGGTAGAAAAAGCGCTCTCACTTGCAGGTGAAGATGATATTGTGCTTATCTGCGGCTCGTTTTACCTTGCGGGCGATGTCAGAAAAATGCTAACGGGGGATGAAGAAAAATGAACCCTGAAATAAACAGCGGCGTATATCCCACTATGCTTACGCCGTTTACGGCAGATAACAAAATAGATTATGACGGCGTAACCGATATACTGAATTACTATGCCGCAAGCGGTGTTGACGGTATATTCGCAATCTGCCAGTCGAGCGAAATCTTTTATCTGTCTTTTGAGGAGAGGCTTGCTCTTCTCCGTTTCATAAAGGCAAATCTGCCTGGCGGTATGTCCCTGGTTGCCTCCGGGCACACCGCCGATGACCTGAAAACGCAGATTGAAGAGGCTAAAGCATTTATAAACGAAGGCATCGATGCCTATGTGTTTATCGCAAACCGCTTTTCCGAAGAAGGGGAGAGCGACGATGTTTTCCTCTCAAATTATGAAAAAGCCACCCGTGCGCTTGACGGCATTCCTTTTGGCATTTACGAGTGCCCTTATCCTTATAAGAAGATAATGACACCCTCTCTGCTCAGCGAATGTATGCAGATAAGTCCGATTTCATTTATCAAGGATACCTGCTGCAGCCTCGAAATGATAAAAGAGAAACTTGAAGCAGCAAAGGGTACGCCTCTTAAGATATTCAACGCTAACGGAGCAACTCTGTTTGAATCGCTCAGAGCGGGTTGCGCAGGCTACAGCGGAGTTATGGCAAACTTCCACCCTGATTTATATGTGCATCTGTGCAGAAACTATATGACGGACAGCGAAGGTATCCGCCTGCTTGCATCATTTCTCTCTTTCGCCTCCACGATTGAACTTCAGCAGTATCCGGTAAATGCCAAGTATCATATGCAGTGTCTCGGGCTCAATGTGAATATGTTTTCAAGAGTAAGAGACTGCGGTGCATTCACCGGAGCGAATAAGATGGAAATCAGGGCAATGATTGAAACGGAAAACCATATCAGGGCAACTCTCGGATTATAAAAAACAAGGAGCATTTTTCCTCAGCGGAAATCTGCTCTTTTTTTACCGGTTTTTTGAAAAATATCCAAAAAAATATTTGATTTGTATGTTTTTATATGATAATATATACAAGTAATATGGAAACCTATAGGCGTTTCCGAAAAAACGGAGGGTAAAAAATGGCACAGAAAAAAACAGTATTTCTTACAGGCGCGTCCGGCAACATGGGCCACAAAAGTTTCCTTGAGTTCATAAAGCATAAGGATAAGTTCAACATCGTTGTCCTTCTTCGCGACAGTAAGAAAAACAGAGAACTCTTCGCAGAGTATCTCGATGATGCATCCGTCAGAATCGTTTGGGGAGATCTCACGGATTATGATTCAATCAAAGCCTGCGTTGACGGCTCCGACTATGTTCTTCACATCGGCGGCATGGTATCGCCCGCTGCAGACTATTATCCCACAAAGACCATTGTTACCAACACAACCGCCGCCAGAAACATTGTTGAGGCGGTCAAGGCTCAGCCCAACCCCGATGCCATAAAGGTTGTTTACATCGGCACCGTTGCCGAAACAGGCGACAGAAACGCACCCATACACTGGGCACGCTGCGGCGACCCGATTAAAATCAGCATTTATGACCACTATGCCTGCTCCAAGGTTATAGCTGAGTCATATTTCGCAGAGAGCGGCCTCAAATACTGGGTATCGCTTCGTCAGTCGGGTATTCTCTATCCCGAAATTCTCAAGAATATGGATCCCATTATGTTCCATGTTCCCATTAACGGCGTTCTTGAGTGGGCAACCGTTGAGGATTCCGCAAGGCTTATGGTCAATGTCTGCGGCGACGATATTCCCGAGGAATTCTGGAGAAGATTCTACAACATCGGCTCAGGCGAAGAATACAGACTTACCAACTTCGAGTTTGAAGAGTATCTTCTCGGCACTCTCAAAATCGGCTCGGCAAAGAAACTCTTCCAGCCCAACTGGTTCATTACCCGCAACTTCCACGGTCAGTGGTACTATGACGGCGACGAGCTTGAGAAGTACTGCCACTTCAGAGCAAACATTCCCGTCAAGAAGTATTTCGAGAATATGATGGATCAGGTTGAATCCTTCTATAAACTCGCTTTCTTTGCAAAGCCCTTTGCTCCGATTATCAAGAATACTCTTATGAAATCCCTTGCCAACAAAGAGATTTACGGCACACAGTGGTGGATTAAGAACGAAGTTCCCGAAAGAATTTCCGCTTACTACGGCACTATGGATGCTTATAAAGCCATCCCCGAGAAATGGTCCGATTACAAAATCGTTATTCCTTCAAAGAAGACCACTTCAAGCGATGTAATCCTGCTTGACCACGGCTATGACGAGAGCAAGCCCGTTGAGGAACTCACTCTTGACGATCTTAAGAAAGCGGCTCAGTTCAGAGGCGGCGAATGCCTTGCCACCGAAGAAGAGTATAAAGACTTCTATACTCCCATCAAGTGGAAATCCGCACGCGGCAATGAGTTTATGATGAGCCCCAACCTCGTTCTCAGAGGCGGTCACTGGTGCCCCGAAGAATTCCCGACCAATTGCGAAGGCAAGAAGTTCTACTGGGATTACGACCACGAAGCAGAAATCAATCCCTTCTTTGCTCAGGTCTGGTATCCTCTTCACGACAAGAGCGAACACTTTGTTTACGACGAGTCGATATTCAGAGGATTTGAAGGCTTCAAAGACTGATAACTCTAATCGGGAAGTCACCGGACGGTGGCTTCCCTCTTTCAATAAGAAGGTGTTAATTTGCGTAAGAATCATATTATCAGGTCTCTGCTCTGCGTTATGCTCGCGTTGGCGCTTGTTATGCTTTGCGCCTGCTCGGGTAAAGACAAAGGCAGCACCGTTTCCGTTATAAAAGTCGGCACCGGCACAATCACCGGAAACTTCAACCCCTTCTACGCTGTGGAAGAGGGCGACTGCGCCGTGCTTGACCAGGTTTATTCCTCCATTCAGCGTAAGGGCGCGGGCAACAATCTGATAAATGATCTCGGAAGCATCGCTTACGAATACGAGAGCGATGAGAAGGTAAAATACACCGTCACGGTCAGAAACGACCTGAGTTTCTCAAACGGCAGCCCCGTTACCATTGATGATGTTATCTTCTGGTATTATTTCCTCGCCGACGCCTCTTATGACGGCGTTTATAAAGATTTTTACCTTAATGATATAGAAGGTATTAAAGAATATTACTATGACGATGTGAATTACGCCTCCGTTATAAGCAACCTCAATAACAACGAATCGCAGATTAAATCATATATAAAAAGAAACTATGCCGACGGCGTTGATGTCACTTCCATTTCCGGCATCAAAAGAGTTGACGATTACACCTGCACCGTGCTGTTTAATTCCCGCAACATAAACGCCGTATCTCAGCTTAACGCAACCATCGTATCAAAGGCTTTCTGCTCTGCGGACTATGTGAAAGGTGATGCCGGCAAAATAAAGGCGATGACCAAACTGGCCATGGGCTGCGGACCGTATTATCTTTCCGATTATAATGAAAAAGACAAAACAGCCGTTTTACTTGCCAATAAATATTCGCTCAGTTCTCCCTCTGTTTTCACCAAAGCGGAGTTCACCGACATTACATCTTACGATGATCCCGCAAAGGTGATAAAAGATGGTAAGGTAAATATTATATCGGGCACGGCTACTCCCGGTTTTGTTTCCGCTCTCGGAAACGGCGTCAAATGCTGCTTTACAAATGCCCCCGAATACACCTCGCTGTTTATCTCGGCATCAGTTCCGCTTGAAGCGCGAAAGATACTCCTGGGCCTCTATTCATCCGATGATATTATTGATAAAGAGTTTGGCGGTTACTATACAAAACTTGTAAGGCCGCTGAGCGTCAGGTTCAGCGAATACCCTGCGGGCGCGGAGCCCTACTATCAGTCAACCCTCAGAGGCGCGTTCTTAAGCGGACTTGTGAGCGAACTTAACGCCTATTGCAGGGGAGATGAAAACAGCCTTGATTACAGGTTGCTCTCCGCTTTCTCACAAAACCTCTCACAGTTCAATGTGAAACTTAATGTGAAAGCGTGTAAGGACGCCGAATTCAATTCCGCCGTTAAGAGTGGCAAGGCGCAGATTTGGATTGACAGCGTGCCCGATGGGGACACCTGCGATAAATATGAATATTATAATACTAAAGGTAAACATAATTATGTCGGCATTTCCGACCCCGATCTCGATACGCTGACGCAGCGCCTCAGGAGAGCAACCGGCTTTACCGACAGAAAAACAATCGCCTCCGAACTGCTCAAATGCATTATGGAAAATGCCGTTGAATATCCGCTCTATCAGATTCAGATTGCCGACGCCTATGATACCTCCGTTATATCGCCCGAATCGCTGATAGACGCTTCGGAATACGACGGCTACTCCGATATGCTCGCGTTTTTGTACTGATATTTTTGCATTATTCATTCACCGGCAAAATCTGAATAATGCAATCAATATATATGGTATATTATAATAATCTAACACAATATATTTGATTTTTTATTCGTGTAAGGTAAAAATACTTGTCATTTTCATTGACATTTCACAAAAAAATCGGGTGTAAATTTTGATTTGCTCCCGATTTATTTCTTTTATGGAAATAAAAACAGGGTTATTTGTGCATTTTTCACAGAATTGACTCACTCAGAAAAATTGACAAATGAGGTTTTGTTCAATATAATGCCTGCGTCCTGACAGAAAACCGTAAATGACGCAAATGATTTTGCCCGTTTACGAATAATCAAAGGAGAATTTTATGCCGATAAAGACATTATCGGGAGACCTTGTCAGAGCGAAGATAGGCATCAGATTGCTGTCTGCCTTAACAGCGGTAATCATTGTAGTATCTTCGGGTATGGTAGTTTACGCTCAGCCCGCAGGCAATAAAGTAAAGATTATTGACGGACTGAAATCAACCACCGTTACCACCGACATTGCCGACCCCGCAAAGATCGTCCAAGAGGCAGGTTACGTCCTTGACGTCAACGACAAACTCGATACTGACAAGTTTTCCGAGAAAGACGGAGGCACAATCATTATCAGAAGAGCCAGGCTTATCAGGATTGACGAAAACGGAATCATTTCCTATATACTGGGTTATGATGACAGCCTTGACAGCGCTTCTTCCGTTTCAGCCGAGCAGATTGAAAATGAAGTGACCTCGCAGACTAAAAAAAGTATATTATCATTTGCCAACCGCGCATTTACCGTTTCCGTCAATACAGACGGCAAAACCAGAAAGGTTGCCGTTTCAGCCGGCACGGTAAAGGATGCTCTTAAAAAAGCGGGTATCAGACTGGGTAAGGACGACATTGTGACCCCGTCTGCAGACTCCGCGGTTACAGGCAACACCAGGATTTCGGTCAAGAGGGTTTCCTATAAACTCCGCACAGAGACCGAAACCGTCCCCTTCGACTCAACGGTTATTGCCGACCCCTCCGTTTCATCGCGTGAGGTTGAGGTTATCACCAAGGGCGAAAACGGAAAGAAGAGAGTTATTTACATTGACAAGTATGTAAACGGCGAACTTACAGATTCATCAGTAAAAAGCGAAAAGATAATTCAGAAACCCGTAACTCAGGTTACAAAGTCAGGAACAAAATCGCTGAATGCACTTGCCGATTTCGACTCAAACGGACTTCCTATTTCCGAAATCAAAGCCCCCGAAGGATTCAAAGTTGATGCAAACGGCGCCCCCGCAGAGTATCAATACTGCATCGAAGGTAAGGCGACCGCTTACACCGGCGACCCCATCACCGCCATCGGTACAGTACCCAAGCCCGGAATCATCGCTGTCAATCCCAAGCAGATTCCTTACGGCACAGAGTGCTATGTTGTTTCCGCAGACGGCAGATACGTTTACGGTTACTGCAGAGCGGAGGATACAGGCGGATTCGTCAAGATGGGCAACACCACCATCGACCTGTTTATGAACACCGAATCCATGTGTGACGAATGGGGAAACAGACCTGTTAAAATCTACATTCTTTAACAAAAAAACTCACGGCCCCGTTTGAGACCGTGAGTTTTTCTTTCCGGAAAAAGCACTTTCATACCCGGGCGATTATATTGTTCTTGATTTTTGAAAAAGTATAAGTTATAATAATCGGGCACAAGCCGGTGTGATGGAATTGGCAGACGTGCCGGACTCAAAATCCGGTGGGCTAATACCCCGTGCGGGTTCGACCCCCGCCACCGGCACCACATAAAGCACATACCTTCGGGTATGTGTTTTTATTTTTCTGCATAATACCTGCATATAATATTTTTCTTGCAATTCTTTTGATTTTATTGTAAACTATATTAGTATATTTATATTATAAGTACTACGCTGATTTATCGGAGGAACGACGCGGTATGGCCGGAAATATTCAGGAAAAGATTGAACTCTACTACAGTTCTCTTTCCAAAGGTCAAAAGAAAATAGCGGATTATATTTCCGAAAACTACGAAAAGGCGTCGTTTATGACCGCCGCCGATCTCGGCAATGCTACAGGAGTGAGCGAAAGCACCGTCGTCAGGTTTGCCGTTCGTATCGGTTTTGACGGCTACCCCGAGTTTCAGAAAAATCTCAGGGATACGGTGAAATCACGCCTCACCAGTGTGCAGAGGATGGATGCCGCCTCCAACATCAGCGATGACGATATTCTGCGCAGCGCTCTTCTGCAGGATGCCGAAACAATCAGAAGAACAATGGAAACTGTGTCGCTCGATGCCTTCGCGGGCAGCGTGCAGGCAATCAACGAGGCAAAAAAGATTTATATTCTCGGCGTGCGCTCGTCTTCTTCGCTCGCAGCTTTTGCCGCTTTCTATATGGGCTATATCTATGACGTGGTGCTTGTAAACACCTCCGCTTCGAGCGAAATGTTTGAGCAGATGTATCACATCACCAAAGATGATCTTTGCATAGCAATTTCATTTCCCAGATATTCAAACAGAACTATCAACGCTCTCAAGTTTGCTTTGAGCAGAGGAGCGAAGATTATATCCATTACCGACGCGGAACTTTCTCCCATAGCGAAATACGCTACACATCTTCTGCTTGCTCCGAGCAATATGGTATCGTTTGTCGATTCTCTCGTCGCTCCGCTCAGCCTTATCAACGCCCTTATAGCTGCCGCATCGAGAGAAAAGAAAGACGAAGTACACTCCAGGTTTGAAGACCTTGAGCACCTTTGGCAGGAGTACAGGGTTTACAGCACAAGCGGGGAGGAGCAGCAGTGAAAGCCGATGTAATCGTTATCGGTGCCGGAGCGGCGGGTATGCTTGCCGCGGGTACTGCCGCCGAAAGAGGCAAAAAGGTAATCCTTATTGAAAGAAACGAAAAACCCGGCAGGAAACTGATGATTACCGGCAAAGGCAGATGCAACCTCACCAACAACAGGCAGACCGTTGACGAACTTATTTCAAATGTGCCCGAAAACGGAAGATTTCTCTACGGCGCTTTTTCAAAGTATATGCCCTGCGATGTGATGGATTTTTTCGAAAGCAGGGGAGTGCCTCTCAAAACAGAGAGAGGTCAGAGAGTATTTCCCGTTTCTGACAGAGCGGCGGATATAGTTGACTGCCTATCATCCTACGCACGCGGCAAGGCGCAAATTATTAATGCCCGTGTAAAAGAACTTATAATTGAAGATGCCTTAATCAAGGGCGTAATCACATACGGCGGCGAGCGTGTTGACGCGCCTGCCGTGATAGTCGCAACAGGCGGGCTCTCCTATCCCGCAACGGGCTCCACAGGCGACGGCTATGAAATTGCGAAGCAGGCGGGCCACACCGTTGTGCCGCCCGTACCTTCACTTGTTCCCCTTGAAATTCACGAGGGCTTCTGTTCATCTCTTTCGGGGCTCTCGCTGAGAAATATTGCAATAAAAGTAACCGATACCGCAAAAGGCAAAACGGTATACGAAGATTTCGGTGAAATGCTTTTCACCCATTTCGGAGTTTCCGGCCCGGTGATTCTTTCGGCGTCTGCCCATATGAAAAATCCGGAAAAGGGCAGATACACCGTTTCGATTGACTTAAAGCCCGCCCTCACGGCGGATATGCTTGACGCAAGAATACTCAGGGACTTTTCCGAAAATCTAAACCGCAATTTTATAAATTCGCTCAATTCTCTACTGCCCAAATCTCTTGTGCCCGTGATAGTGAAACTCAGCGGCATTCCGATGAATCTAAAAGTAAATCAGGTCACAAGAGAGCAGAGAGCCGCTCTTGTTAACCTGCTCAAAAACCTCACCGTTACCGTGACGGGTTTTCGTCCGGTGGATGAGGCGGTGGTAACAAGAGGCGGAGTAAACGTAAAAGAGATTAATCCCTCAACTATGGAATCAAAACTCGTCAAGGGACTGTTTTTCGCAGGCGAAGTGATGGATGTTGATGCATATACAGGCGGCTTCAACCTGCAGATTGCCTTTTCAACCGGGCATCTCGCCGGTGAAAGCGTGTAAAGGAGTAGATAAACAATGACTGTCAATGTAGCAATCGACGGCCCCGCCGGCGCGGGCAAAAGCACCGTTGCCAAAGCGGTTGCGGCAAAACTCGGCTATATTTATGTTGATACCGGGGCGCTTTACAGAGCGGTAGGTCTTTATGCCCTCAATAACGGCATTCCGACCGACAGCGCCGAACTTGTAGGCGACTGCCTCAAGGATATTACAGTGGAACTTAAGTTTTCCGAACTCGGGCAGCAGGTTTATCTTAACGGCGAAAACGTTTCTTCGCTTATAAGGACTCCCGAGGCGTCAATGGCGGCATCAAATGTTTCCGCGATTCCCGCAGTCAGGGCGTTCCTCTTTGACCTGCAGAGAAATATCGCAAAAGAAAACAACTGCATTATGGACGGCAGAGATATAGGCACTGTTGTGCTTCCCGACGCGCAGGTTAAAATCTTTCTTACCGCTTCACCCGAAACAAGAGCGAAAAGAAGATATGACGAACTGATTGCAAAGGGCGCCGAAGTTGATTATCAGGATGTCCTCGCAGACCTTATTCAGCGTGACTACAACGATTCCCACAGAGAGGCGGCTCCTCTCCGTCCGGCGGATGACGGCGTGATTTTTGATAACGGTGATTATGATTTTGACGCGTCTGTTGCTAAGGTTATTGAAATAATTGAGGAGAAGATCAAATGAGCAAATATGATTTTTCAAAGCCCGTAAAAGAGGGCAGAATATATAAGATACTGATGCCGCTCGGCAGATTTGTGCGTTTTCTGAGATTCAGAGTCAGATATGTCGGTGTTGAAAATATCCCCGAGAGCGGCGGCTTTATCCTTGCGTCAAATCACATACATATGATTGACCCTCTTATGATAGGTCTCGGCATCAAAAACAGGCAGCTTCATTTTATGGCTAAAAAAGAACTCTGGAACAATCCCATTGTTGCCTGGGCCTTTACCAAAGTAAACGGTTTCCCCATTGACAGGGGCGGAGCGGATTCCCAGGCCATAAGGCACGCCGTTCAGGTTATTGAAAACGGATACATTTTTGCAATCTTTCCCGAAGGCACAAGATCCAGAAACGGCAAAATCGGCAAGCCCAAGAGAGGCGTTGCCAATATCGCCGCTCAGGCAAAATGCGGCGTTCTGCCCGTTTCCGTTTATAACAATCAGGGGCTTAAACTGCGCTCAAAATATACCGTAAGATTCGGCGAACTCATTCCCTATGAAGAACTCGGTCTTTCGGAAAACGCAACCCGCGATGAACAGTCGGCATGCGCAGATATGATAATGGCAAAAATCACCGAACTTCAGGAGGAAGGCCATTGCGAATAATTCTTGCCGAAAAAGCGGGATTTTGCTTCGGAGTGGAGAGAGCGGTCAGCACCGCTTATTCGCTTGCCGAAAAAGGAGTAAAAGCAAAAACTCTCGGCCCGCTAATCCATAACACCGATGTCATCCGCGACCTCGAAGAAAAGGGGATAGGCATAATAGATACCCCCGAGCAGGCTCGGAAAGACGAAACGGTAATCATCAGGGCTCACGGTGTATCGCCCGATGTTTACGCGGCCGTATGCGAAAACGCCGCGGAAGTGTGCGACGCCACCTGCCCATTTGTCAAAAAGATTCACGCCATAGTTGCCGATAATTCGGGTGAAGATATTCCCGTATTTATCGCAGGCGACCCCGAGCATCCTGAAGTGGAGGGCATAAAAGGATACTGCAAGGGCCCGGTTTACATTTTCCGCGATGCTCAGGAACTTGAAAATATCCTTAAAACCGAGCCGCAATTATGCAATATCGGAATAATATTTGTGTCTCAGACCACTTTTTCCGAGAACGAATGGAAAAAATCTTTAAAAATAATAAATAAATACTGTACAAATGAAAAAATATTTGATACAATATGCGGTGCAACGCGTGAAAGGCAGGCAGAAGCCGAGTCGCTTGCGCAGAAGTGCGATGCCGTTGTAGTTATCGGCGGCAGGCACAGTTCAAACACAGCGAAGCTGCAGAGCGTCTGCAGCAGATACTGTGACACTTTTCTGGTGGAAAGAGCCGACGAGCTCAAAAACATAGATTTTTCCACATACGCCGAAGTCGGCGTTACGGCCGGAGCATCCACTCCGCGCTCAATAATTAAGGAGGTACTTACAGCAATGTCCGACATCAACGAAAACGTAAATAACCAGGTAGAGGAGGTGCCTTCTGAAGCAACGTCAAATGACCAGAGTTTTGCCAATTTACTTGAGCAGTCTCTTGCAAATATGAACAACAATCAGAAGGTTATCGGCACAGTAATGGGAATCACTCCCACAGAAATCCAGGTTGACATCGGCAGAAAGCAGGCCGGCTTTGTTCCCCTTGAGGAATACTCATCCGACCCCAATGCCAACCCCGCAGAAGAACTCAAAGTAGGCGATGAGATTGAACTCATCATCATGAAGACCAATGACGCAGAAGGCACCATGCTTCTCTCCAAGAAGCGTGCCGACGCTCAGAAGTCCTGGGGCGACATCGTTGAAGCCAAAGAGAACGGCGACATTCTCGAAGGCACAGTCACCGCTGTTATCAAGGGCGGCGTTCTTGTTTCAACAAAGGGCTCCATCGTCTTCATTCCCGCTTCTCTCGCAACTGAGCGCAGAGATGACAGCCTTGAAGATCTTGTTAAAAAGACCGTAAAATTCCGCATCATCGATGTTGACCCCGCCAGAAAGAGAGCGGTCGGTTCCGTACGCGCAATTCTCAGCGAGCAGAAGAAAGCCGCTTCAGACGCTTTCTGGGCTGACGCAGAGGAAGGCAAAGTTTACACCGGTACAGTCAAGTCTCTCACCAACTTCGGCGCATTTGTCGATATCGGCGGTGTTGACGGTATGGTTCACATTTCCGAAATGTCCTGGAAGAGAATCAAGCATCCTTCAGAGGTGTTCTCTGTAGGTCAGGAAGTTGAAGTTTACATCAAGGCGCTTGACCGCGAAAACAGAAAGATTTCTCTCGGTTACAGAAAAGACGAAGACAATCCCTGGGCAATTCTCAAGAAGACTTATCCCGAAGGCAGTATAGTTGAGGCTGAGATAGTCGGCCTTACCGCATTCGGCGCTTTCGCAAGAGTTATCCCCGGCATTGACGGTCTTATCCATATTTCACAGATTGCAAACCGCCGTATCAACAGCCCCGGCGAAGTGCTTAAAGTGGGCGAAAAGGTAACCTGCAAGATTACCGCGATTGATTATGATAAGAAACGCGTAAGCCTTTCAATCCGCGCTCTCCTTCCCGAAGAAGAGTATGAGGATGAAGCGCCTGCCGATGAGGCCGGCGAAGAAGCCGCTCCCGAAGCAGCAGCTGAAGAAGCCCCCGCAGAGGCTGAAGCAGTTGTTGAGGAGGTTGCAGAAGAAGTTGCCGAAACAGCTGAAGAAGCAGCGGCAGAAGCAGAAGCGGTTGCCGAAGAGGCTGCAGAAGAAGTTGCCGAAACAGCTGAAGAAGCAGCGGCAGAAGCAGAAGCGGTTACCGAAGAGGCTGCAGAAGAAGTTGCCGAAGTAGTTGAAGAAGCAGCGGCAGAGGCTGAAGCAGTTGTTGAAGAGGCCGCGGAAGAAGTTACAGAAGCAGCAGAAGAAGCAGCGGATGCAGCAGACGATACTGCCGAATAATTATAAGACCAGGTGCCCACAGACCGTTTCTGTGGGCATTTTTTGGATGTGATATTACGAAACTTAAAAATATCAAAGGCCCGCTCTTATGTATTTTTGCCGCCGTTGTCTGGGGTATGTCTTTTGTGGCGCAGGAAACGGGAGCATCCGTCGGCACTTTTACTTTCAACGGCATCCGTCTGCTTATCGGCGGGGTTGCCCTTCTGCCGATGGTCATTTATGCTTTTATCAAAAA
>JAEEHB010000004.1 GCA_016280595.1 Clostridiaceae bacterium
AAAAAAGAAGAATCCCGGTGAAAAACCGGCTGAACTTTTCAGCCCTAAAAATGTTGCGGCGGGCACGCTCGTGTGCGGCACAGCCCTTTTTGCCGGCACCACCTTACAGCAGCACGCTTTCACCTACGGGCTTGAAGCAGGCAAGGTTGCTTTTATAACCGCCCTCTATATGATACTCGTTCCGATTTTCGGGCTGTTCATAGGCAAAAAAGCAGGGCTTAATCTCTGGTTCGGCGTTGCTCTCGGAGTAGTGGGTCTTTATTTCATCTGTATCAATAAAGGCACTGATTTTTCTCTCGGCAAAGGTGAACTCTGCGCGCTCATATGCGCCTTCTGCTTTGCCGTTCATATTCATGTTGTTGACCATTACTGCACCAGGGTTGACAATATCACTCTTTCGAGCGGTCAGTTCCTGCTTGCAGGGCTTATATCGGTTGTTTTTATGCTTATATTCGAAAGAGATGTTCAGCCGCAGGAAATCAAAAATGCCGCCGTGCCTATTCTTTACGCAGGTCTCGGCTCCTGCTGTCTCGGTTTTACGTTTCAGGTTTTCGGCCAGAAAACAACACCTCCCGCTCTCGCATCCCTGCTGATGTGCCTCGAGTCGGTATTTGCCGTTATTTTCGGCTGGATTATTCTCAAGGATCATCTTTCTTCGAGAACTCTTTTCGGCTGTGCGGTTATGTTCGCGGGCGTAATCACGGCGCAGGTACCCTTTGATATGATTAAAAATAAACTTCCGGGGAGAGAAAACAGTAAATGATTTCAAAACTTATTGCAATGTTTCTCTCGGCGGTAATGGGCTTCTCAATGCTCTCTTTTCCTGGTATTAACGGAATCGGAGATATTGTGAGCGTTATGCTCTTCGGCCTGCCGTCATCTGACAATTCAATAAACGATTCTTTCAATGAGGCTGTTCCCGATTCGGAAGTAATCCGCCTTGACCTTAAAAACGGCCTTATGAAAAACAGGATAGTTCTTATTCTCGATCCGTCGGTCGGGCTTTTCAAAAAGTATTCTCTTTTCGCCTCCGAAGGCCTTAAAGCAATCGGATGGTGCACCCCTGCGGATTTGTACGTCGTTTCGTCGGTTTTCTCATCTGCCGGCGATATACTTTCCGAGTGCAAGAGGCTTGAGGAGCATGATGAAATCCTGCTCGCCGTTCCTTTCACGGTAACAAAGGCTGATGATGCTCTTACTCCCGATGACCCGTTTGAAGAGTACGACAAACCGCTCTGGGATGAGCTTAATCCTTCAGGCTCAAACTGGTGGCTTGAAGCGGTCGGCGCAAGGCAGGCGTGGGATTATCTCAATCTGCTTTCACCCGTGATGATGGGTATAGTCGACAGCGGAGTTGACATTGCTCACCCCGATTTGCAGGGCATAGTTTCCTTCCCCGATTCCAAGGAGGAAAAGCGCAACAGACCCGGTGCACACGGCACCCACGTAACGGGCATTGTTGCCGCTCTTCAGAACAACGCGGAAGGAATATCCGGCATCTTCCCCGGCGCGAAGGTGTCTTATGTTGACTGGATGGCGGCCGAAGACCAGAGAGAGTGGAATACAACAATCGCCATCCTTTTCGGCTTTGTCAAAAATGTAAAAGCGGGCGCAAAGGTTGTAAGTTTCTCGGTCGGCAAATCAAGCTCCATTGAGCACCCGAAAAACTCACTGAGCAAAAGCACCATGATGTTTGACGGCTATATTCACACCTACGCTATGGCGGCACTCCTTGACAGAGGATATGATTTCCTCGTGGTTGAGGCGGCGGGAAACGGCAATTCCGAATCCGCCAGAATGGATGCCGTAAACGCCGGACTTTTCGCTCCCGCCTTTGCCGGATATATATTTACAGGCTTGCACAGGGTAAGCAAAAGTGATATAATAAACAGGATAATTCTGGTAGGCGCCGCTGCTGTTATAAACAAGGGCAAATACCGTATGACCTCATTTTCAAATGTAGGCCCGGAGGTCGAAATCTGCGCGCCCGGCTCATATGTTTATTCCTGCGGTTATCCCGACGCGTATCAGTACATGAGCGGCACATCTATGGCCACTCCGCTCGTTGCGGGTATTGCAGGGCTTGTATGGAGCGCAGACAATTCCTTCACGGGTGATAAAGTCAAAGAAATCCTGCTTTCAACCTGCGGCGCTTATGCCGAGCCGAATACTACCGCCGAGTATCTCGGCGAAAATGAACTCGTGCCAATGCCTATGGTAAACGCAAAACTCGCGCTCGAAAAAGCGCTCACTCTTACCCACCCGGGAATGACGCGTGTTTCCGGCACCGCTCCCTCGCGTGATGCCGCTTATGTGCTATACGGTGAAGATAAATACACCGTGCTTCCCGACGGCTCTTATGATTTCCTCGTTTCCGAGGCGGGCAAAGAACTTACATTTATCGCTAAGGACGGCTCTCCGATTGTAGCCGAAGAGCCCGCGCCCGCAGATGAACCCGACAGCGCAGGAAACACGGAAGAAATCACAACGACTCAGCCCGGCAATCAGTAATTACAGCCGCGCAAGGCTTGAATATAACGGAATGAAAGGACGATGTTAATGGCTGAAATAACCAGAAAATGGTTTAAGGAAATGTCTGTCTATCAGATATGGACCAGAAGTTTTTGCGACAGCAACGGTGACGGTATCGGAGACCTTCCCGGTGTTTACAGCAAACTGGACTATATCAAAAGCCTCGGAGTGGATGCAATCTGGTTTTCTCCGATTTATCCCACTCCCAACGCCGATTACGGCTACGACATATCAGACTATAAAAACATCAACCCCGAATTCGGCACCCTTGATGATTTCAAAATGATTCTTGACGGCGCTCACGAAAGAGGTATGCGTGTTTTTATGGACCTTGTCGTAAACCATACTTCGGATGAGCACGAATGGTTCAAAGAGAGCAGCAAGAGCGTTGACAATCCCTATCACGATTATTATATCTGGCGCAAGGGCAAGGGCAACAAGCCCCCCAACAACTGGCTTTCCGTTTTTGAAGGCGGCGCGTGGGAATACAACAAAAACCTCGATGAGTATTACCTGCATGTTTTCGCAAAGAAACAGCCCGACCTCAATATGGATAACCCCAAAGTCCGTGAAGAAGTCAAGAGCATTATGAGATTCTGGCTCGATATGGGCGTTGACGGATTCAGAGAGGATGTTATCACCTTCATCTCCAAGGCTGAAGGCCTGCCCAACGGTATTCCTCTTCCCGTTGCAACGGGCGTTGAGCATTATAAGCACGGCCCTCATCTTGACGAGTATCTTGATGAATTCAGGGCTGTCACCAATGAATATGACTGTATGACGGTAGGCGAGGGCCCGATGACAAGCCTCAAAGACGCTGTTGAACTTTGCAGCGAAGGCCCGAATCAGAAACTCGATATGCTTATTTCCTTTGATCATATGAACGCCGACTGTATGGTGACCGACTGGATTAAACTTCCGTTTAACCTCAGGAAACTCAAAAACACCATGACAAAGTGGCAGAAGGCAATGTACGGCAGAGGCTGGAACTGCCTCTATATCGAAAACCACGATCACGCCCGTATAATTGACAGATACGGCTCACTCAAATACAGAGTGCAGAGCGGTAAGGCGCTTGCCACAATGTATTTCCTGCAGTGCGGCACTCCGTTTATCTATCAGGGTCAGGAAATCGGTATGACCAACATAAGCGTTGACCATCTTTATGAATATAAGGATGTTATGACCTTCAACAATTACCGCCTGTTCTCCGGCATACTCCACCTTTCCGAAAAGCAGTTCCTCAAACTTTCGAGCAAGGTTAACAGAGAAAACGCGAGAACTCCCGTCCAGTGGAATTCCGGCAAAAACGCCGGTTTCACCACAGCAGACGAGCCCTGGTTCAAGATTAACGAAAACTACAAGGAAATAAATGTTGAGGCCGCGGAGAAAGATGAAAACTCGCTTCTCAATTACTACCGCAAACTCACAAAGTTCCGTAAAGAAAATGAAATAGTCATTTACGGCGAATATAATCTTCTTTACGAAAACAGCAAAAATCTCTTTGTTTACGAAAGACTTTACGAGGGGCAGAGGCTTCTTGTTATCACATCATTCAGCGAAAACCCCGTCAAGTTCAAGGCTCCCGTCGGCTACAATCTGAGCGAAGGCGAACTTGTGCTTCAGAATTACGATGTGATTGACCCCGGCAAAAATGATTTTTATACAAAGCCCTATGAGGCAAGAGTATATCTTTTTAAATAATACGGAAAAGGAGAATTATTATGTCAAGTGTAAAAAAATATCTCGCAGAGTTTATCGGCACATTTGTTCTTGTTTTCTTTGCATGCGGCACAGCGGCCGCAATCGGCTGTGAAGGTCCCAACTACCTCGCGGTAGCGATTGTATTCGGCCTTGTTATCGTTGCAATGGCTTATTCAATCGGCAATGTTTCCGGCTGCCACATCAACCCCGCCGTTTCCATCGCAATGCTTATCAGCGGCAAAATGTCAGTTGCCGATTTCTTCGGCTATGTTATTGCTCAGTTCCTCGGCGGTATCGTCGGCGCGGCTGCAATGATTCCCTTCCTCGGCAGTGACTGCGGCTTCGGCGCAAACGCTCTGTTTGACGCGAGCATAGCAAAATCCCTCGCAATCGAAATCATTCTCACCTTCGTATTTGTTCTCGCAATTCTCGGCGTTACATCCAAAACCGAAAACGGCAGTGTGGCAGGTCTTGTAATCGGCCTTTCACTCACTCTCGTTCACCTGCTCGGCATTCATTTCACCGGCACTTCGGTTAACCCCGCTCGTTCATTTGGTCCCGCTCTCTTTGCAGGCGGCGAAAATCTTGCATGCGTATGGGTGTTCATAGTTGCTCCTCTCATCGGCGGCGCTCTCGCGGCACTCTGCTACAAGGTTCTTGATTCAAAGAAAGACTGATAAACATTTAATAATACTTTTAAAAGCCGTGCAGATTTTTTCCGCACGGCTTTGATTTTATAAAATTGGGGTATTGTATTTTTTGATTCAATGCTTTATAATAATAAAGTATTTTTAATCCTAATTTTCGGGAGGAATATCAAGTGAAATCAATGAGAAGAATTTTGGCTGTTATCACAGCGGCTCTGATTATCGTATCCTGCCTCTGCCTGCCTTCTTACGCCGGCAGATACTCTTCCAAAAAGGCTCTTCCGCTTTCCAGGGGTCTTGATGCCCTCAAGGGTCAGTTTGAGTCCTACTACGGCCCCAAGGCAAACGGATACGCTCTCGACTGCAAATTCTATTCACCTGTCGGAAAAAACGACAAAACAAAGTATCCCATCGTAATCTTCCTTCACGGCATAGGTCACGGCGATTATGAGGGCAAACAGCTTGAAGACAGTTCCATGCCTTACTGGTCAAGCGCGGAATTCCAGGCAAGGTTTTCCGATGCAGGCGGCGCGTTCATTCTTCTTCCCAGATGCCCCGAGCAAAATAAGGAATACTGGAACGAAGGCTTTATTGAGCCCCTCCGCGCTCTGCTTGACGCATTTATCGAGGAGCACCGCGATAATGTAGATACTACCAGGATTGCCGTTACCGGCTCATCTGCAGGCGGCGGAATGTGCTGGCTTATGCTTGAAGCGTTCCCCGGCTTCTTCTCCTGCGTTATTCCTCTTGCTTCCACCGTTACTCCTTCAACCGATGTTATTAAAGCGGCAAAAGGCACCGCCATATGGATTATTGCCAGCCAGAAAGACCCGGTTGTAAACTATAATTTCAGCACTCTCAAAATCTGGAAGAAAGTGCTCAAATACAACGACCATCCCGAAAACTGCCGCCTTTCAACATTCCAGAATGTGTATAAGCCGGACGGCGAGCCCGCTTCGGACAACCACCATCTTGCCGAGGTTATAACTTATGACCTGCATATGCACGGCGAAAAGACTTATCCCGAACTTGAAACAATCGACGGTTGCGGCAATGTTGTCGACCTGACTTCCCCGAACGGTCTCATCACCTGGATTTCTTCCATACATTCCGGCTTTGACGGAAGCCGCAGCGACAGACCTACGGGAGACCTCAATTACAGCCTCTGGACCAGAATTCAGAACGGCTGGCAGAATTATTTATACAGCATTGTGCGCATATTCCAGAAAGCACTCGGTCTGTAAATTTCCTTAACAGATTCTTTCCGCCCGGCATGCGATTGTTTCCTTGCCGGGCGGCATTTGCGAATATACGGTGATTATATGAAATCATTTACAGTCGGTAAAAACGACGCGGGACAGCGGCTTGACAAATTTATTTCAAAAGCAGTGCCGTTGCTTCCGCAGTCGCTGATGTATAAATACATCAGGAAAAAGAGAATAAAGGTAAACTCGGGCAGGGGGGAGATTTCACAAAAACTCTGTGAGGGCGATGTGGTCGATATGTATATTTCGGATGAGTTTTTTGCCCCGGCCAAAGAGAAATATGATTTTCTCACTGCCTCAAAAAACCTCAGCATTATATACGAAGACGAAAACATAATGCTGCTCGATAAACCTGTCGGCCTGCTTTCTCACCCGGATGAAACGGAATACAATGACACGCTCATAACCCGCGTGAAAAGGTGCCTGTATGAAAGGGGAGAATATGACCCCGCAGACGAAAACTCGTTTGCTCCCTCGCTTGTAAACAGGATTGACAGAAATACGGCGGGAATTGTGATCGCCGCCCAAAATGCCGAATCTCTGCGCATTCTCAATCAGAAACTCAAAGACAGGGAGATTGAAAAGTATTATCTTTGTGCAGTGCACGGCATTTTCAAAGAAAAGAGCGGCATTCTCACCGCATATATGACAAAGGATGAAGAGAAAAACAAGGTTGCGGTTTACAGTGAGCCCGTGCCGGGCGGCAAAACTATGAAAACCGGTTACACCGTGCTTAAAGAAGGCAATAATCTTTCTCTGCTTGAAGTGAGGCTTTATACCGGGCGCACTCATCAGATAAGAGCGCACCTCGCATTTGAGGGGCATCCTCTTGTGGGCGACGGCAAATACGGCACAAACCGCCTGAATAAGTCTCTCGGCTACAAAAAGCAGTTTCTTTGCTCATATAAACTCAAGTTTGATTTTACTTCGGAGCCGGGTATTCTCGGCTATCTTGACGGCAGATCATTTGAACTTACCGATGTCTGGTTTGCCTCTCAGTTTCCCGATTATTGATTAATTGCTTTAAAATTTTACAAAATACTTGTAAAAATATAAAAAATAGTATAATATATATTTATTATGCGGAAAGTGCGGCGCGGTTTTTCTGCGCGGCGGTCCGCTTTCGGCAGGGCAGAAATGCCTGTGCCAAAAACAGAAGTAAAGGATGATCAGTTAAAATGGCTAAAAACGAAGGCAAAAGCAAGGCTGAGATTTACCGCGAAGAGCGTAAAGAAAGAATAGCCAAAGCAAACAAAAAGAATGCCAAGAGCATTGAAAAAGGCAAGACCGTAGGCAAAATAGCAAAGAAAGCGGTTGCCATAGTTCTTGTGTGCGCAATCGTGCTCGGTCTCGGCTACACCGTTGCTAAAAACACCGGCATCGTAAGAAGACTTGCTCCCGCTCTGAAGTTTGCCGACGGCACTTCTCTGAGCGCAAGCGAATTCAATTATTATTACTACAACGCCTATTCCTATATGGTCAATCTTTCCCAGTATATGTCGCAGTACGGTGCTTCCGCAGGTCAGTATTATGATTCAACCAAAGCGCCCGACAAGCAGACCACCAAGGATGAAGACGGCAACGAGATTACCTACAAAGAGTATTTCAGAACTCAGGCTATTGAACTTGCCCAGGCTATAAAAGCATTCAACGATGAAGCAAAAGCGGCAGGCTATGAAATCGATGATGACATCAAGGCTGAAATCGATGAAACCATAGAGAACTACAGATCTTCCGCAAGCGAAAACGGCTTCTCACTCAACGCATACCTTCAGTCCTCCTTCGGCGCAGGTATCACCGAGAAAAAACTCAGAAAGCTCATCGAGGCTCAGGAAATCTATGAGCACTACCGTGAGTATAAGCAGGAAAAATTCGGCACCGATATTCCCGAAGAAGAACTTGAAAAAGAGTACAAAGACAACAAGAAACTTTATGATTATACCGACCTTCGTTACTATGTATTCAGAGGCGAAGTGCTTGAAGCAAAAGAAGGCGAAAGCGATGACGCTCTCAAGGCAAGGCAGGAGAAGGCAAACAAAGCTCTCTTTGCAGATGCTAACGCCGTGTTTGACAAGGTAACCGATCAGGCTTCTCTCGAAAAGGCAATCGGCGAATATCTTGACAGCAAGAAAAAAGAAGATACCAAGGCTGAAGATAAAGCAGAGGATGCGGCAGAAGAAACCGCAGAGGAAGCAAAGGATGAGAAGGAAGAGGACGAGGAATACACCACCGAATCCACTCACTCAAAGTATGAAACAATCAACGGCACTCTCAATGATGCCGCCGCAGACTGGGCATTCGATTCCGCGCGTAAAGCAGGCGATGTAAACATCTTCACCGATGAAACAGACGCTTATATCGTTTTCATTGAAAAGCCCGCATACAACGGCCACAGCGTTGATGTACGCCATCTTCTTGTATCCTTCAACGCAGAAGATTCAAGCAATCCCACCGACGAAGAAAAAGCCGAAGCCAAAAAGAAGGCAGAGGAATATCTTGCCGAGTGGAAAAACGGCGAAGCCACCGAGGAATCTTTCGCTGAACTCGCAAAAGAGCATTCCGATGATACCGGCTCCACCGAAAGCGGCGGTCTCTATGCCGGAATCAGAGTTACCGACAGTTATGTTGAGCCCTTCCTCAACTGGTCATTTGACTCTTCAAGAAAAGTCGGCGACTGTGAAATAGTTGAAACAACTTACGGCTATCATATTATGTACTTCGCAAAGGACAATGTCGATGACGTTGACTGGAAAGCGACAATCCGTTCCGACAAGGCGGATGACCTCTATTCCGCTTATGAGGAAGAAGTACTTGCGGAAGACGGCAAATATGCCGTCACACCCAGTAAATTCTGGACTAACCGTATAGCCAACGATTTCTGCAATAAAATCACCAGAAACCTTGCTCTTCAGAGCAGATAATCACCAATAATCATTTCAGGGAGGAAGCCGAATCTTATACGCGTGACGGCTTTCTCCCTGCATTATAATAACGGAGGTAACCGGATGTTTGATTTTGTTCCCGTTCTTACTTATATTGAAAACGGCAGAAAAGTAAAGTCGGATAAAACCGAAACCGATTTGTATTCTCTTGATATTTCCGTGAGCGAAGGCGAATTAAAATGCGTGCTTCACCCCAAAAAGAGAATTGACCTGTTTTCATTTGCGCTTGAGGCAAAAAAGACAATGTCGGATGACGAAGTTTTCTTCGTAAACGGCTTCCAGTCCTGGTCAACCACGTGTGAGGTCAAAAAGACCGATACGGTTGACGATGTTGTCGGTCTTTCCAAAATAAGCGCTTTCACAAGACGCCTTGCCTCGATGTCGGGCGACTATCTTTTCACCGATTACGGCACACCCGGCAAATACCACTCTTTCACCTACACCTATTTCCGCAAGGGTGACAGCCTTGAACTCTTCGGCTCTGCGGGCGAAAGAAACGGCTATACAATCTTTGAAATGGATAACCCCGCAAATACCTTCCGTATTATAAAGGATATTGAAGGCGTAAGCGCGGATTCCGATTACGAACTGCTCAATGTAAAAGTATTCGGCGGCTCATATGACGAAGTGTTTGATGCCTACTTCGGCTCACTAAATCTCCGTCAGCCCAAAATAAAACACCTTTCCGGCTATACTTCCTGGTACAACTACTTCCAGAAAATCGACGAAAAAATCATCCTGCGCGACCTTGACGGCCTTGACAGGGCAAAGGATTCCGTTTCGATTTTCCAGATAGACGACGGCTACGAAGCCTATGTCGGCGACTGGCTCGATGTGGATAAGGAAAAATTCCCGGGCGGCATGAAAATGATTGCCGACAGAATTCACGAAAAAGGATATCTTGCGGGCATCTGGATTGCTCCCTTCTCCGTGCAGAGAGTTTCAAAGGTGGCAAAGGAACATCCCGACTGGCTCATAAGAGATAAAAAAGGCAAGAAGGAATGGGGCTGCTTTGCCTGGGGCGGAGCATACACCCTCGATATGTATAACCCCGAAGTGCGCGAATACATTAAGCATTTCTTTGATGTCATACTCAATGACTGGGGCTATGATATGGTAAAACTTGATTTCCTTTATTCCGAGGCAACAGAGCCCCGCTGCGGCAAATCAAGAGGTCAGATTATGTGCGAGGGTATGGATTTCCTGCGCGAGTGCGTGGGCGAAGAAAAACTTATTCTCGGCTGCGGTATGCCTCTCGGACCCGGCTTCGGCGTTGTTGACGCCTGCCGTATCAGCTGCGATGTAGACCTCGTTTACGGCGGCAAGTTTTACAATAAACTTAAAGTCAACAGAGAGGTTCCTTCCGCGCAGAATGCTATCAACAACACCATTTTCCGCCGTCATCTCAACGGCAGAGTATTCTGCAACGACCCCGATGTTTTCTTCCTGAGAAAAGACAATCTCACCTTTACATTTGAGCAGAAACTCCTGCTCGCGAAGGTCAACAATATGTTCGGTGACGTTCTCTTTGTATCCGACAACGCAGGAGATTACGGCGATAAAGAACTCGAAATCCTCAGAAAGAGTTTTGCCGAAAACAACGCCGTTGTTCACTCCGCTTACAGAACGGATGCAGACACAATTGAAGTGCGTTACACCGAAGAGGGCGAGGATAAAGTCTTCTCCTTCAACCTTAAAACGGGGCATATAATTTCAGAATAATGCAGGTGAAACTATGAGAATCGTAGTTAAAGTAGGCACATCCACATTAACTCACAATACCGGCAGGATAAATATTCGCAGGGTTGAAAGCCTCTGCAGGGTGCTCAGCGACCTCAAAAACGCGGGCAACGAGGTTATACTCGTTTCCTCGGGCGCTATCGGTATGGGCGTAGGCAAACTGATGCTCAGCAAAAAGCCCGACGATATTCCCACCAAGCAGGCGGCGGCCGCTGTCGGTCAGTGTGAACTGATGTATGTATATGACGAGGAGTTTTCGAAGTATAACCACAATGTGGCTCAGATTTTGATTACGGGCAACGATGTTGAAAATCCGCAGAATCTGCTTAATTTCCAGAATACAGTTAACCGCCTTCTCGAATTCGGCGTGCTTCCCGTCATAAATGAAAACGATACCGTTTCCACCGATGAAATCGCTATAGGTGACAATGACGCTCTCGGCGCAATCGTTGCCTCGCACATCGGAGCGGACAGGCTGATTATCCTTTCCGATATAGACGGTCTTTATAACAAAGACCCGTCCGTATATCCCGATGCCGTGCTGATTGAAGAGGTGAGCGAGATTACGCCCGAAATTACCCTTATGGGCGGCGGCAAAGGCTCAAGCCTCGGCACGGGCGGAATGCGCACCAAACTCCACGCGGCGCAGATTGCCATGGACGCGGGCGTTGAAATGATAATCGCAAACGGCAGAAACCCCGAAATACTTTATGATATATCGGACGGCAAAAAAGTAGGCACAAGATTTGCCGCCGCAAGGTAAAGGAGTGTCACAATGACCACTTCCGAAATTCTTGAAAGAGCCGTAAAAGCAAAGCAGGATTTAAAAGCGCTCTCTTCCGAAGAAAAGAACGCCGCCATACAGTCTATGGTCGATTCACTGCTTGAGGCTCAGGATGAAATACTGAAAGCAAACGCTATCGACCTCGAAAGTTCACGCGGAATTATATCCGATGTGATGCTTGACAGGCTCGCGCTCAGCGAAAGCAGAATCAAAGCGATGGCGCAGGGAATGTCCGATGTTGCCCTTCTGCCCGACCCCAACGGCAAAATCGTCAGTGAGGTTGTGCGACCCAACGGTCTTGTGATTGACAAGGTGCTTGTTCCCATGGGCGTTATCGGAATCATATATGAAAGCCGCCCGAATGTTACTTCGGACGCCGCCGTGCTTTGCTTCAAAAGTTCAAATGTATGTGTGCTTAGAGGCGGCAAAGAGGCTTACCGCTCATCTAAGGCGATAACCTGCGCTCTAAGAAACGGGCTCGAAAAAGCGGGCGTAAATTCCGACGCAATTCAGCTTGTTGACGATATTTCAAGAGACAGTGCAAATGAAATGATGGCGGCAAGAGGAAAGATAGACCTGCTTATCCCGAGAGGCGGCAGGGGGCTTATCAGAGCGTGCAACGAAAACGCCAAAGTGCCCTGCATAGAAACGGGCACGGGTATCTGCCACATTTTTATTGAAAAGACGGCAGACCTCGATATGGCTCTCAGTATAGTTGACAATGCAAAGACTTCAAGGCCTTCCGTATGCAATGCATGCGAAGTGTGCATAGTTGACGAAGAAGTTGCTCCCGCTTTTCTTCCGCGCCTTTATGACAGGCTTACGTCAGGCAGAGAAAACCCGGTTAAGTTTATCTGTGACGAAAAAGCATATGATATTATCGGCGGCGAAAAAGCAGGGGAGGACTCATTCGACACGGAGTATCTCGATTATATTCTCGCTGTCAAAGTCGTTTCCGGAGTGAAAGAGGCGGTAAACCATATCGCTCTTCATTCCACAGGTCACAGCGAGTCGATAATCACGCGTGACGATAACGCCGCGGAGTTTTTCGTAAACAACGTCGACTCCGCCGCAGTTTACGTCAACGCCTCTACAAGATTCACCGACGGCGGTGAATTCGGTCTCGGCTGTGAGATGGGTATTTCCACCCAGAAGATGCACGCCAGAGGTCCAATGGGGCTTGAAGAGCTTATGTCTTATCATTATGTAATCAAGGGAAAGGGACAGGTGAGATAAATGTATAAATTCGGTTTTATAGGCGCGGGCAATATGGGCTCCGCGATTGCGAGAGGAATGTGCAAAACCGTCAATCCCTCCGATATCGCCGTATGCGATACAGATGCCGCAAAAGTCAATTCACTCTCTTCCGAAACGGGAATAACGGTTACGGATATAAAAGATATTTCGGTTAATTCCCGTTATATCGTACTTGCCGTAAAGCCTCAGGCTCTGCCTTCCGTGCTCGGTACGGTAAAAGATTTCATAGCGGACAGAGGAGACAGATTTGTTTTTGTATCAATGGCGGCCGGCACAGCCGTTTCAAAGATTAAAAACCTTCTCGGCACCGATGTACCCGTAATCAGGATTATGCCCAATGTTCCCTGCTCGGTAGGCGCCGGTATGACTCTTTGTGCTCCCGATGAAAGTATTACAGAAGAAGAACTGAAAACCTTTATTTCCGCCTACGAAGGCTGCGGCGCGATTGATGTTATTGAAGAGAGCAAGATCGACGCTTATTCAATAGTTACGGGCTGCGGTCCGGCTTTTGCTTACCTTATGATAGAAGCGCTTGCAGACGGTCAGGTTGAAATCGGAGTGCCCAGAGACAAGGCTTATCTTTACGCCGCAAAAATGATTGAGGGCTCCGCGAAACTGATGACCGAGAGCGGCAGAATTCCCGCCGACCTCAAGGATTCCGTCTGCAGTCCCGGTGGCACCACCATTGAGGGCGTGAGAGCGCTTGAAAACGGCGCATTCAGAAGCAGTGTTATCGAGGCTGTCAGGGCATCATACAAAAGGACACTTGAACTCGGCAAATAAGTATAATTTCTGTTCGATTTTCGTTCTTGTAAATTCAAAATTTGCAAGTCCTTGATATATAAAGGAAATATAATAATAACTGTCAGCGGAGTGCAGAATTTATTCTGTACTCCGTTCTGTATTGCATTCTTGTATTAAATGTGATATAATCACACGAAATTTTTTATAGGCAGGTGCTTATATGTTTAATGTAGAAAACATTATTTTCATCATCTATCTTTGCTTTATGATAGGAATCGGCGTATTCTTCTTCATAAAGTCCAAAAACGGCGGTGAGAAAGATTACTTCCTCGGCGGCCGTAAGATGGGTCCCTGGGTTTCCGCTCTTTCCGCAGGCGCTTCCGATATGAGCGCATGGGTTCTTATGGGTCTTCCCGCATCAATCTATACCCTCGGTATAGGTCAGGCGTGGATTGCAATCGGTCTTGCAATAGGCTACGCTCTTGCGTGGATTTTCCTTGCTCCCCGTCTGCGTAAGTTTACGATTGCTTCCAATGACTCAATCACCATTCCGCAGTATCTTACCAACCGTTTCCTTTCTCAGAATTCGGTTATCAGAGTTGTATGCGCAATCATCTTCCTTGTTGCTTACACCGTATATGCGGCATCCAGCATGAAAGCCTGCGGCACTCTTTTCAACACCGTTCTCGGTATTGACACCAAGGTTGCAATGTATGTTGCCGCCGCTATCATCGTGCTTTACACTTTCCTCGGCGGATATAAAGCTGTTTGTTGGACCGACTTCTTCCAGGGTCTTCTGATGCTTGCCGCCCTTCTTGCCGCTCCAATCTTTGCTCTTTTCGCAATCAAAGGCGGCCAGGGCGCAGAAACCGCTACTCAGCTTCCCGACGGTTATTTCAAACTTTTCACCAATGCAAAAGATGTCATTTCCGGCCTCGGCTGGGGTATCGGTTACTTCGGTATGCCTCATATTATCGTAAGATTTATGGCTCTTAAATCAGACAAGGCTCTTAAAAAGAGCGCAAAAATCGGCATCACCTGGAACTGGCTCATCGTTATATTCTCCGTTGCCGCCGGCGCTATCGGTCATATGCTTCTCGGCGAAATCGAAGATTCATCAACGGTTTTCATCCAGATGTCAAGAGCGCTCTTCCCCGCGGCAATCTGCGGTATCCTTCTTTCCGCTATCCTTGCCGCTTCAATGTCAACGGCTGACTCTCAGCTTCTTGCTTCATCCTCCGCATTCGCGAGCGATGTTTACAAGCCTATTATCCGCAAAAACAATGCGGGCGACAAAGAAATGCTTTGGGTAGGCAGACTTGTTGTTCTTGCGATTTCTGTTGTTTCAATCCTTATCGCAGCCAATCCCAAGTCCGGCACAATTATGGACCTTGTCGGAAATGCATGGGGCCTTTTCGGCGCCGCGTTCAGCCCCGCAATTCTTCTCTCTGTATTCTGGAAGAGATTTAATTTCGCAGGTGCTCTTGCAGGTATCATAGCAGGTGCTGTTACGGATATTCTCTGGCTTGTGTTCCTTGCCGATACCGGAATCTATGAAATCGTTCCCGCTTTCATAGTAGGTATGATAGTATCTGTTGTTGTAACCCTTATTACCAAGGCTCCCGGCGAAGATGTATGCGCCCTCTTTGATAAGGCTGTCAATCTTCAGGATGACATTACAAACGAATAATCCGTTATAAAACAAACGGTGCGGATTCCTTGTGGGTCCGCACCTTTTTATTTGACTTTATATACTATATGTAGTATAATAAACAAAATCAATTCATCGGAGGATTTTTATGAATTACGAAATTAAAGGCACACCGCTTCCCGTAGTTGAAATCGCTCTTTCCGCAGGCGAAAGCATCAAATGTCAGGGCGGAGCAATGAGCTGGATGAGCGGCAATATGCAGATGCAGACTTCCGGCGGCGGCCTCGGCAAAATCTTTTCAAAGGCCATCACGGGCGAAGCCCTTTTTAACAATATCTACACAGCCGTCGGCGGAGACGGATATATCGCATTCGCGTCCTCTCTTCCCGGTCAGATTCTCGCAGTGCCCATCACTCCGGGCAGAGATATAATTTGCCAGAAATCCGCTTATCTCGCTTCCACCACAGGTGTTGAACTTAATATCTTTTTCCAGAAAAAACTCGGCGCGGGTTTCTTCGGCGGCGAAGGCTTCGTTATGCAGAGGCTCAGCGGCAACGGCATCGCTTTCATAGAGATTGACGGTATGGCCGAAACCAAGACTCTTGCTCCCGGTGAAAGAATTCTCCTTGACACGGGCATACTTGCAATGATGGATGCCACCTGCAAGATGGATATCGAGACCGTAAGCGGCGTCAAGAATGTTCTTTTCGGCGGCGAAGGTCTCTTCAATACCGTTGTCACAGGCCCCGGCAATATCACGCTTCAGACTATGCCTGCCGCAAGGCTTGCCGCTTCAATTGTTACTCCCGCTATGAAAACAAGATGATGGGAAGAGTAAAGTTTATTGCCCATAAGGGCTACAGCGGAAAATATCCCGAAAACACAGAACTCGCTTTCATCAAGGCGGCTGAAAACGGCTTCGACGGCGCGGAGACGGATGTCAGAATCACAGCCGACGGCAAATTCATAATCAATCACGATTCTGAGGTGAGATTTGCCGACGGCACCGTTATGATTGCGGAAGAAACCGATTACGAAACCCTTCTCTCAAAGCCGGTAAAAAACAATACAACAGACGATGTTGTTTATGTCTGCCCGTTCAGAAGATATCTTGAAATAATGAAGCAAAACAATATGATATGCTTCGTTGAAATCAAAAGCAAACTCAGCAGAGAGCAGATTAAGGATATCTATGACCTTATGGCTGAGGTCTATGATCTCAAGAAATGTATAGTGCAGTCGTTTGATTTTGAAAACATAACCCTTTCAAGAGAGTATGTACCAGATATCCCCGTTATGCTCACTCACGGCTCAGGCGAAAAGCATCTCGGCTACGAAAGATGCTTTGAGGGCGGTTTTTCAATCGACGTTGACTATAATCTGCTTGATGATGAAATGATTTCCGCCTTCCGCTCAAGAGGGCTTGAAATCGGCGTATGGACGGTAAACAATTTTGACGATTTCACTGCGCTCAAGCAGAGGGATATAGATTATATCGAGTCCGATTATTTCTGCGGATAAAAACAGACCTGCGGTGCTTTGCGGCATCGCAGGTCTTTAATATTAAACTGTTTTATTTTTTTGCAATGACAAATGTCGTCTGGTCATTTGTCATTCCGGAAATGTTTCCGTCTTCGTCATACTGCACTTTGTAATGATAAACATAGTTCTGACCGTAGGGCGAAAGCCTCAGGGTATCATTGAAATACTGATAGAGCCCTGTATAACTCCTTCCGTTGCGGTTGTCTGTATATACTCCGTTGTCAAACGAAATGGTACGGCTTTCGTCGGCGGCATCCTGCATTACCAGGTCGTCGAATTTATCCGCTTTAGCGGGAGAAGCCTTTTTGCCGCAGGCTGCGAGTGAAAAAGCAATGCAAAGAATAAGAGCGATTGCGGTAAAAACAGTAAAAAACTTTTTCATAATATTGCTCCTTACAGTGAGAAATTCAATCCGTAACCGATAAGCAGAGAGTAAAAATCATATTCGAGCGGACCGGTGCAGGTTAAGTCTCCGAGTGAATAATCAACCGTAAAGGTGACATCGGTTTTTCCTTTGCCTTCTCCGATTTCAATGCTCAGTATTTTTACCTCTTCAAGGGATTTTTTCATAAGATCGATATTGCCGCATACGCCTGCGGGGAGGCGGTGCTCTCCTATGGGTGTTTTTACAACGGCGCAGGGCTGAGAGAAAATACCCGACAGCAGGCAGACCGTTTCGGCAGGGCTGTCATTTTCTTCCAGCCGGAAAAGGACTATTCTCCGGTCTCTTCCGATAATGCTTTTGTCACTTATCAGCCTCATACTTTTAATCCCTTTTTGCTTGTTATTGTCATTATAAGCCATTTTGCTGTTTATTGCAATACTGTATTTATTCAGCAGGGTGTTGAAATAATTTTTAAAAATGTGTATAATAAATTTCAGTTCAGTTCAATCTGTATTACCAAGGAGAAAGACAATGAAATCCGTAAAAGTATTAAAAAGAGTTTTATGTGTAATCTTTTCACTGGCAATAGTTTTCTCGCTTGCCTCTGTTATGGCCGCAAGCGCCGCAGGCAACGAGCCTGTTGCCCGCCTTTACCTCTGCTCCAACTGGCGCAAACTGTATTCCACCCCTCACGCGTTTATTTATGTTGAAAACCTGAGCGGCAAGGATATTAAAGTGGGCGCATATACCTGCCATAAGGGCGAGGGAGTATCGGTAGGTACATCCGCTTTTGCGCAGATAAACGGCTTCGGTGTTTACTACAACCTTGAGTCATATAACGGCAACAAGAGAGGCCTTGACAACTGCGTTTATATGGTCAGGGATATTACCGCCTCGGAACTCAGCAGTATGTCCGATTTCATAGTGAACCATAACTACTGGGAAGCAATTGCGCTCAACTGCGTTTATTTTGCAGTCGGCTGCTGGAACAGGGCCGGTGGAGACCATATAATGCCCATCGACCTTCCTCCTCATATACTCAGAGCCGAAATCAAAAACCATCCGCACGGTCAGGATGACCTCAAAATGTATTACCCCGACAGCAGCAGAGTTTATAAGCAGAGAGGCAGCGGCTCCGGTGCCTACCTTGAACCCGTAAGAGACTCTGCCCTCAACTGCACAATCGGCTGATATTTCATCTGAAAATTTTTATTGACAAAAATTCTTTATTATAAGATAATTATATTTATCCTCTCACGCAAAATTTTTATTTACAGGTGATTAAATTGATATTCAACAGAGACGGAAGCAACATCGGCGATATTCTTTTAAGAGAAGGTAAAATTTCCGAAGAAAAACTTGAACAGGCAATAGCCGATGCCGAAAAGAACAACAAACCCCTGAGAGAAAGTCTCATCGACCTTAAATTCTGCGACGCTCAGGCGATTGCTATGGCTCAGGGCGAATTGCTCAATGTGCCTTATATCAGCCTCAGAGCGATGACTCTGCCTCAGGAAATCGTTTCGCTTGTAAGCGGCAGCATTCTCAGAAAGCACAATGTCTGCCCCATCGAGTTCCTCACCGAAACGCATGACAGCATAGCGCTTGCTATGGCGGATCCCCTCGATGTGAACGCGCTTGACGATATCTCCATGATTACCGGCTGCCAGATTGAGCCTAAAATCGCTACCATGAGCGAGATTAACCACTTGCTCGATAAGTATTACGGCTCAGACGAAGCGATGTCCGCGGCAGAGCAGTTCACAAAGGACAGGGAGCAGAAGACCACCGAACTCAGCGAAGAAGAAAAGCGTGAACAGGAAAACCTCAATTCCGCGCCCATCGTTATGCTTGTTCGCTCAATATTCGAGCAAGCTGTCCGTTCCCGCGCATCCGATATTCATATTGACGCTCAGGAAACACAGGTTGTTGTCCGCTACCGTATAGACGGTGTTCTTGTCAAGGTTATGACTTACGATATTATGCTTATGCCTGTTATCGTAACCCGCCTTAAGATTATGGCGAGCCTTGATATCGCCGAAAAACGTAAGCCTCAGGACGGACGTATCACAATCAACGTTGACCGCAGCGAGTATGATATCCGTGTATCCATCCTTCCCACCTCATACGGTGAAAAGATAGTTATGCGTATTGCCTCAACCGTTGCCCTTACCCGTACCAAGGCTCAGCTCGGTATGAAACCCTGGGAACTTGAGCGCTTCGATCACATCATATCAAACCCCAACGGCATTATCCTTGTTACCGGACCTACGGGTTCAGGTAAATCCACCACGCTTTATACCGCGCTTTCCGAACTTAACGACGACGCGGTTAACATAATCACCGTTGAAGACCCTGTTGAAGCCAACATCTCCGGTCTTAACCAGGTTCAGGTTAACGTAAAGGCGGGCCTTACCTTCGCTTCCGCCCTTCGTTCCATTCTGCGTCAGGACCCGGATATAATCATGATCGGTGAGATCCGTGACTATGAAACTGCTTCCATAGCTGTTCAGGCATCTATCACGGGCCACTTGGTTGTTTCCACCCTGCATACTAACTCGTCCGCTGCCACCATCACCCGTCTTCTTGATATGGGTGTTGAATCCTTCCTTCTTGCGGACTCTGTCGTTGGTATCATAGCCCAGCGTCTTGTGCGTAAACTCTGCCCCCACTGCAAGAAACCCAGAGAGGCAACCGAAGACGAAAAGAAGTATATGGGATTCCCTGTTGACGAACCTCTTACCATCTATGAGCCGGGCGGATGTCCGATGTGCTCGGATACCGGTTTCTACGGCCGAACCGCTGTTTTTGAGATTATGGAAATGACTCAGGACCTCAAACATCTCGTAACTTCAAAGGCGAGCACCAGAGACCTCAAAGAGCAGGCACTTAAAGACGGTATGCATACCTTGCATATGGCGGCGTCGGAGTATGTTAAAGAGGGCGTTACAACAGTAAAGGAACTGATGAAAGTCTCCTTTGAGACTTAATCCGGTCGTAGCAATAAGCGCGAAAAGCGAAAAGAAAAAAGTTTTGATGAACTGCGGGTTTATAACTCGCAGTTCTTTTTGTTGTTTTGCGGTAATTGACTATAAGGAAGAGATTATATTTTTCTTTTCTCAACGCCTTTATTCGCTCGCCGTATCCCGATACTGTCTTCGCTCATAAATGCGTTGTTTTCATCGCTTCTTGCGTCCTTCCTAAGTGCCGCTGAGTTAGTATGATTAATAACTGTTTTTTTAATGCGTACTCCGTAGGGGCGGATATCATCCGCCCGCCACAAAGGATATGCGGAGCATAATCCATATGGAAATATAAGACCAAATCTTTTTTATTCCTTGAAATAATTCTTATATAATGATAAAATAAATAAGATATTTTTACGGGAGGGTATTACCTTGTCAAATACTCCTGATTTTGTTAAATATGCCGCTTCGATAGTGCCGAGCGAAAGGCAGATTCGCTGGCAGGAAACAGAGTTTTACGCCTTTGTTCATTTCGGTATGAACACTTTTACCGACAGTGAGTGGGGCAGCGGAAACGAAGATCCCGATCTTTTCAATCCCGAGGAACTCGACTGCCGTCAGTGGGTTAAACTGTGTAAACTCGCCGGTATGAAAGGGCTTATTCTCACTGCCAAGCATCACGACGGTTTCTGCCTTTGGCAGACCGAATATACTGACCACAGTGTCAAGTCTTCTTCATGGCGCGGCGGTAAGGGAGATGTTGTTGCCGAGTGTGCCAAAGCCTGTGAAGAATTCGGGCTTAAATTCGGTGTCTATGTTTCCCCCTGGGATAAACACGAGGAAACCTACGGCTCGGGCGAAGCGTACAATACCTTCTTTAAAAATCAGCTTAAAGAACTTCTGACAAACTACGGCAAACTCTTCTGCGTGTGGTTTGACGGCGCGTGCGGCGAAGGCCCTAACGGCAGAAAGCAGGACTATGACTGGAGCGCTTATTACAGCCTTATCAGAATGTATCAGCCGGACGCAGTTATCAGCATATGCGGGCCCGATGTGCGCTGGTGCGGCAATGAAGCGGGCGTAGGCAGGAGCAGTGAGTGGAGCGTAGTGCCTTATTATCACTGTAACAGCCTCGCAGTTGCCGCGCAGAGTCAGACCGATGTTTCAAAGCCGCCTAAAAAAATAAATCCCACCGCCGTTGATCTCGGCAGCAGGAAGGTTATCAAAAACTGCAATAAACTTATATGGTATCCGGCGGAGGTCGATGTTTCCATAAGAAAAGGCTGGTTTTATCATTCATCAGATGATTACAGCGTGAAACCGCTTTCAAAACTTATGGATATCTATTATAACTCGGTCGGCGCAAATGCCAATCTTCTTCTCAATATCCCGCCGATGCCCTCGGGCAAGATAAACGAAAAGGATATCGAAACGCTTCTGAGTATGGGCGCGCAGCTTGAAATTGACTTTAATGAAAACTTAGCCGACGATTCGGTGATGACCGATAACCGTCACCTTGACGAAGAGCATACAGGTCAGCAAATTCTTGAGCCGGACAGCGACAGTTACTGGCACAGCGGAGATAATCCCGAAGGCAGTGAACTGATACTCGACCTCGGCGACGAATATGATATTGACAAAGTCGTGCTCGGCGAGCATATAGCCACGGGCCAGCAGATTGAAAAATTCACGCTCTATGCTCAGATTTCGGGTAAATGGAAAAGACTCGAAAAGGGAACGGTAATCGGCTATAAACATATATGCAGATTCAAGGAAATCAGAGTGCGTTATTTTAAACTTGTGATTGAGCAGGCGAGGTGCTTTGCCACAATCAGCAAGTTTGAGTGCTATTGATTATTCCCAGGTTTTCCACACTTCGGGGCAGTATCCGATTGTAGCCTGCTTGCCGTTTCGTACTATCGGAGTTTTAAAAAGTTCTCCGTATTCAAGCAGTTTTTCAATTTTTGCGTCTTCGCCCGCGAGGTATTTGATATATGATTTTTCATACATCTTCGATTTTTCGTTTATCAGGTCCTCGAGCGGACAGCCGAGACTTGCCCTCACGCTCGCGATTTCGCCTTTGCTCATTGATTTCTGGGTTAAATCTATAAATTGAAACTTGATGTTTCTCTCTTTGAAATATCTCTGTGCTTTCTTGGTATCAAAACATTTGTTGGTGCCGAAAATCTGTATATTCATCTTTCTCACTCCTTTAATGATATGATAATTGATATTCCTTCACAAGTCAATAAGGCGCTTGAAATTCTCTCTGCCGCAGGCTTTGAGGCCTATGTTGTCGGCGGAGCGGTGCGCGACGCGCTTATGGGTCGCCCGGTAAATGACTGGGATATCACAACCTCCGCTCTGCCTCAGGAAACAGAAAAACTCTTTGAGGATTACAGGGTGATTGAAACGGGCATAAAGCACGGCACCGTGACCGTGATAATCGATGGCGAGCATATTGAAATCACCACTTTCAGGATAGACGGCGATTATTCCGATAACCGCAGACCCGACAGCGTAGAGTTTACGCGCGAGGTAACGCTTGACCTTTCAAGGCGCGATTTCACCTGCAACGCGATTGCTTATTCTCCGCTTAAAGGCTTTGTTGATCCTTTCGGCGGTATTGAAGATATTAATAATAAAATAGTCAGATGCGTAGGCGAAGCGGACAGGCGCTTTAACGAAGACGGCCTGCGGATTCTCAGGGCTCTCAGGTTTTCGCTCACGCTCGGATTTACGCTTGACAGCGAAACGGCCGCCGCAATTCACAGAAACCGCGGCCTGCTCGCTAATATAAGCAGCGAAAGAATAGTTTCGGAGCTTTGTAAAATGCTTCCCTTTGCGGACGCGGAGTTCCTTGATGAATATTCCGATGTGATATTTGAGATTATTCCCGAACTGAAAGCCGAAAAAGGCTGTGCACAGAATCACGAGAGGCATATTTACGATGTGTGGTATCACTCCTGCAAAGCCGCCGAATATTCTCCTCCCGACGCGGAAATACGCCTTGCAATGCTTCTGCACGATATAGGCAAACCCTCCTGCAAATCGACCGATGAAAACGGCGTTGATCATTTTTATTCTCACGCACACGCGGGCGCCGGAATCACGCGTGGCATAATGAACAGGCTCAAGGTTTCAAACCGTATGAAAAACAGAGTGATTGCTCTTGTTGAATATCACGGTTTTATGCCCGAGCAGTTCAGCGATAAAACGATGAGAAAATATATCGGCACTCTAGGTACGGAAATAATGGAAGACCTGTTTGCCGTGAGAGAAGCAGATATCAGGGCGCAGAATCCCGCTTTCGCAGAAGAGGCGCTCGGGCAAAACGAAGCCGGCAGAAAGCGGTATGAAGAAATAATTTCCCGCGAAAACTGCTTCGGCATAAAAGACCTTGCAATAAACGGAGCGGACCTTATAGCAATGGGAATCCCCGAAGGGACGGTGCTCGGCAGAATTCTCAATACGCTTTTTGACGATGTTATATCGGACAGAATTCCCAACGAAAAAACGGCGCTTGCCGAAAGAGCAAAGGAGTTATATAACAATGGAAACAGTTAAAATAAACGAAGCGGCTGAATTTGACAGATTTGTATATTCCCATCCCAAAGGACATATGATGCAGACCTCCGCCTGGGGCAAAGTAAAAAAAGAATGGGACTGGACAGGCTTTATCGCGAGAGATGAAGCGGGCAATATCAAAGGCGTATGCGCGGTGCTCATCCGTCAGATTCCTATGACTCCTTTCAAAATGATGTACGCCCCCAGAGGCCCCGTGTGTGATTTGACAGATGCAGACACCGTAAGGGAACTTCTGACATCCGCCGCGCAATACGGTAAGAAAAACGGTGCCTATACTTTCAAAATCGATACCGACACTCCTTACGATAATACGGAGTATATCGACCTCCTCAAATCAATCGGTTTTTCTTTTAAGGAAAGGGGAGCGGGCTTTGACACAATACAGGCGCGATATATTTTCCGCCTTGATGTCGGCGGCAAAACGCCCGACGAAGTAATGGCAGGTTTCCACTCGAAAACCCGTTACAACACCCGCCTTGCCGAGCGCAAGGGCATAAGAATTGAAATCAAGGGCAGAGAAGCCTGTGAGGACTTTCATAAACTTATGCTCGTAACGGGCGAGAGAGATAATTTCGCCACCAGAGACACTTCTTATTTTGAAAGAATTATGGATGCTTTCGGCGACGACGCGAGAATTTATTTCGCTTATTATGAAGATGAACTTCTTGCGGGCGCGCTTGATGTGCACGTAGGCGACAAGGTCTGGTATGTTTACGGCGCTTCTTCAAACTCTCACCGCAACCTTATGCCGACTTATCTTGTGCAGTGGTCAATGATTAAATGGGCAATAGAAGAGGGCTGCAACTGGTATGACTTCAGGGGCGGCTACCCGGATGAAAACAATCCTCTTCACGGCATTTTCAAATTCAAGCAGGGTTTCTGCCCGGAATACACCGAGTTTATGGGCGAAGCGGATATGATAATGAATAAAGCGGGTTATCTCTTTGTGGAAAAGGCGGCTGCCGCCCGCAAGGCGCTTCGCAAGGTAAGGGCTAAAATAAGAAAATAATTAAACAACATGAGATGGGCAAGTAGTTAAAAGCACTTGCCCAATCTTTGAAATTTTGTAATAATTTCGGTCTTTAATGTTAGAAATTGTGTGTTACTGTATAATCGGTTCAAGGGAAAGCAATCCCGAAGACACCGGTTCCGGAGGTTATTATGTTTACGGTTTTAATTTGTGATGACGATGTTGCGATTCTCAACTCTATTGAAATCTATCTGAAACATGAAGGCTACAATGTGCTAAAGGCGGAAAACGGAGCGGAGGCTGTTAAACTCGCTTCGGAAAACGAAATTCACTGCTGTGTGATGGATGTGATGATGCCCATTATGGACGGAATTGCCGCCACTCTCAAAATCAGGGAGAGCAAACAGTTTCCGATTATCTTTCTCTCTGCCAAGAGTGAGGATACCGACAAGATAGCGGGGCTATCCTTCGGCGGCGATGATTATGTTACCAAGCCGTTCAATCCGCTAGAGCTAATCGCCAGAGTTAAATCGCAAATTCGCCGTTACACCTCGCTCGGCTCAATCAAGCCGAAAGACGGCGTGATTACAACCGGCGGTCTCTCGCTTGATACGGTTTCCAAAACCGTAACCGTTGACGGCGAGCCCGTTAAACTTACAGCCACGGAACTTGGCATCCTCGAAGTGCTTATGGAAAATCTCGGCAGAATTCTTTCCGCCTCACAGATTTATGAAAAGGTGTGGAACGAGCCGGCAATTTATTCGGACGATAAAACCGTTACGGTGCATATCAGAAGAATAAGGGAAAAGATTGAAATTAATCCCAAAGAACCGAAATACTTACAGGTGGTGTGGGGCATTGGATACAAAATCGAAAAATACGAATAAAAACTCCGTTATCAGAATTATCGCGCTGACCGTTTCGGTCATACTCTTTTTCTTTTCATCGCTTGAAATCTGTTACTGCCTGCGTGATGCGTTTTATTACAACCGCTCTCAGACAACGGGCTTATATCCCGCTTTCAGCGATACCAATACTTTCAGGTATAACGTGAACACCTGCGAATATATTATGCTTGCTCAGGCGGAAAACCGCACCTGCGAAACCGAAGAGGATTTCAACAAGACTCAGAGCGGCAAGGAGCGTAACGCAAGTATAAAACAGGGCTGCGAAGACATCCGCCGCGCCTGTGAATTCCTTGACAACGTTGATAATCTTGATATCAATGTGCAAGACGGCATGTACCGCTATCATTTTGAAAATAATAGCGGCGAAGATTATTACTATGACTACGAGGGCAACTTCATTTCAAAATACAGTTATTATTTCGGCAACGTGCCCGAGATTGATGACGAAGACATCGAAGACGATGAATATATCGAAGCGCCCGCGCGTGACGAAGACACCTCTGTCACAATGACAACCGCGCCTGCGTCTACCGTTAACGATGCAAGCGGCGAAGAGCCGACAACCGCCGCCGATTTATCGCAAAAAGTCACCGAAACCACAGCCGACACCATGTTTGCCGGGCAGAAGGAATATGCGATTGCCAAAGCAATCAGGATGATATGGAACCTTACTTTTGACGGCGACGATGGTCGCGCGGTCAATTACGGCGAGATGTCAACCGATGAAATCATTGAGTTTTATAAAGGTCTCAACGAGTTCGGCGATAATTTCATATACTACGATGGTGATGCTTCGGTTGAAAGCACTCCCGGCCTCAGATACGCGGTTTTCGTCAACACAACCGGCAAGGTTTACACTAACTGCGATGTAAAATATTCCGATGATACCAAAACTGTGCTCAAAAAACTCGGAGCGGATTATTTTTATGAATACTCCGAAAACGGCAAATATGTTTCCTCGCGTGACGGTGTCCCCGAATCCGAAAGCGAATTTATAAACGCTCTCGCGGGAGACCTTGAAACTCCGCTGAAATCACTCGAAAACAGGGAAGAAATCGACAGAGCGTATTTCGGCTTTACCGATACGAATTCAGGTCCTTTCCTTGTCGGCAAAATGGCTTACAACGGCATAGCCAATCACGGCGCGCATTCTCCGAGAATGCAGATTGCCCTTTTGATTGTCTGCCTTGTTATTTCTGTCGCCGCCCTTGTAATCTACTTCGTGAAGTGCGGCATCACCGACAGCGGAGACGTTAAAATCAGGCTTACCGACAGGATTCCTCTGATTATCCGCCTTGTATTCTGCGCCGGAATTATAATCGCGCTCGGCGGACTTGTATTCGGAATTCATTACTATGAATTCATGTTTACAAGGCTGTTTATGGATAACTACTTCCCGTATTCGCTCGCATACAGTGTTGCTCCGTTTACGAGTTTAATCTGCGCCGCGCTTGCCGCAATATGCCTGCTTGTGCTCGCTTCGCTGATTGCCGGCTGCGTGAGAAATATAAGAAACAAAACATTTTTCAGGCACACTCTTCTTTACACTGTTTTCAGGATTTTCAGAGCGATTTTCAGAAAATTCAAAGGCGTTCATTATAAAATCAAAGACAGCGTTACCCGCCTTTACTCGGAAGATTATACGAGCAAAAAGGGCAGAAAATTCCTTATCTTTTCAGCCGTTACAATTGCCGCTTTTGAACTCGTTGCACTGCTTGTGATGGTTATCGTCAGCAGGCATCCCGGCGCGATTTTATTCGGCATGATTCTCGCGCTGCTTCTCGGCGCTTACGCCGCGCTGCTTGCAATCTCTTTCCACAGAATTGCAACGGGTGTCAGCAAAATCAAGCAGGGCAGGTTTGACACCGTGATTGCCACAAAACTTATGCCGCCCTATATGCGCGCAACGGCGGAGGATATCACCTGCGTGCGTGACGGCATACAGTCCGCGGTTAATCAGGCGCTCAAAGACCAGTCGATGAAAACCGAACTGATTACAAACGTCACTCACGATCTGAAAACGCCGCTCACCTCAATAATCTCATATGTTGACCTTCTCAAGAAAGAAGGGCTTGAGAGCGAAAACGCGCCCGAATACCTCAACGTAATCGACGAGAAATCGCAGAAACTCAAAACCCTTATCAACGACCTTGTTCAGGCGTCCAAGGCGTCAAGCGGTGCTATGGAAGTGCATTATCAGACTCTTGACCTGTGCGAGTTTGCGATGCAGATAGCAGGGGAGTATAAAGAGGAACTCAAAAACTCGGGCATCGACACTGTTGTCAACTGCCCTGATACTCCCGTTTACGTTTCCGCCGATCCTGCGCTTGTAGGCAGGGTGTTTGAAAACCTTATCGGCAACATCAAAAAGTATGCAATGAAAGGCACCAGGGCGTTTATCACCGTGTCCGGCGATTCAAATTACGGCACGATGGTATTCAAGAATATCTCCGCCTCTCCGCTCAATATCGACTCGCGCAAACTTACCGAAAGGTTTTACCGCGGCGATTCCTCAAGATCCGGCGAGGGAAGCGGTCTCGGGCTTTCTATTGCAAAGGATTTATGCACTTTGCAGGGCGGTCAGTTCAGGCTTGAACTTGACGGCGATATGTTCAAGGCTTATGTTTCGCTCAAAGCCGTAAACACTCAGTAAATCAATCGCTTCATTACGGGCAAAAGCAGGCTCTCACGGCTTGCTTTTGCCCGCTTTTTTGACCTGTGATGTAACATTAAACATTTTATTATATAAATTTGTAACTAAATTGTAATTAATTCACAATTGCAAAATCTCTTATTATGTTGTAAAGTTATTACGGACGGCAGAGAGCAGCCTCAAACTGCTTGCTGTGTTTTAATTTCTTTCAGGGCTTTGCCCGTTGCATATAGAGGATGGTAAAAATGAAATCGAATAAAATCCCGGCTTTTCGGGTTTCTGTTGTGCTGATAATTATGCTTATCGGTGTTTTTTTATTGACTTCGTGTGTCACAACCACCAGCGGAGTTTATGTGAATAAAGGCAGCGAATCGGATGATATCTCCTCCGCCACCATCGGCAGCGAGTCTTCCGCCACGCTCCCGTCAACATCCGCAAAGCAGACGGCGGCATCCGCCACTCAGTCGAAAACTCAGACAACCACCGAAATATCATCGGATACCGAAACCCTTACTCACACTTCAAAAAAGACAACTACACAAAAGAAAACAAGCGCCGCCTCGTCTTCTTCATCTTCTCACTCCGAAACCCCTTCGGATACCTCTTCATCCCGCGTGGCGCTTACCGATAAAGTCAGCAGTATGCTTTCAAGGCTTAACAGTGACGAAATCTTTTCAACTGCCAACGCCGTTGACGTCACCGTTCATTCTGACGAAACGACAAAATCAAATCCCGAAAAACTTGATTTCACAGACTGCGCTTTTCTCGGCAATTCCAGAGTTCTTTCCGTTGAAAACTACGGCTTCTGCAAAAACGTTTACGGTAAGGTCGGCCTCAATGTAGATACCGTTTTCACCGAAAAATGCGAAGGCTCCAAGGTGCCCGTGATTGATGAACTCAAAGGCAAATCCTTCAAGAAGATTTTCATCATGTTCGGCGATAACGAGTGCGGCTGGGGCAGTATGGATGTCTTTGTGAAGCACTACAAGAAAGTTATAGATGCCGTTCACGAAAGAGTGCCCGGCGCCGAAGTTTATATCATTTCCGTTTTGCCTATCTCCGAGGCGGCAAGCGCGAAGAACGAATACGGCTACAATCAGCAGGCTATCAATAATGTCAACAAACTGCTGAGGAAACTTGCCGATGACGAAGGGCTCACCTATGTTGATGCCGCGTCCGCTATTACCAACAGCAAGGGCTACCTGCCGGATGAAGCCTCAACCGACGGCAGCCATCTCGGCAAAGAATATACCCGCAAGTGGCTCACCTATGTTGCCAAGTATGTTTAAGGGGTAAAAAATGAAAAAGATTATTTCACTTTTAATTATACTTTCGCTTTCCCTTGTTCTTTTTGCCTGCGCAGGCAATGAAAATACTCCCGAAGAAACTTCTTCCACGGCCGCCGCACAGCAGTTATCCGCCGAAGAAGCGGCTGCGAAGATGGCGGAGGAACTTCCGTTTGAGGGCGACCTCGAACTTTCGGAGTTTCCGTTCAATACCCTTGAAAAATATGATGTTGACACTTCCGGTATTTCCGATATCGCCTGGTATGTAGGCTCCGGTGCTGCCGCGGATGAACTCGCTGTTATTAAGTGCGATGATGACGCAACTCTTCAGGCTGTCAAGGAAGCGCTCGCATCCCGCATTGATTATCTTAAAGACGGCTATTCCGATTACGGCCCCGACCAGGTGCCCAAGATTGAAAAAGCCCTCGTAGCGGATTATGACGGCACTGTTGTTTACTGCATCTGCTCCGATTCCGATGCCGCACAGACTCTTGCGGACAGCATCTTTTAATTGAATCTTATGCAACAATAAAGAGCACTGCGATTGCAGTGCTCTTTTTTTATCTGCCAAATTATCAGTATGTATATGAAAGGGGAGTGTCCAGGCTGAATTTATACTGCCTGCCGTAGTCATACATCGGGCAGATTATGAAAGTCTTTGCCGAGTTGTTATAAACCACGCTCCACAGCGTTGAGCAGATATATCCGTTCATATCATCGTTATCCATATGAACGGCATCGAGTATGCTCATTGCCTCTGTTTCGCTCACCTTGTAATTCTTCTTTTTAAGCATCTTCTGTGCTGTGTCATATCTGTCTCTGCCGAGCCCTTCGGGGTCGTCGATTCCGTCCGTCAGCCAGAAGTTCGCCGCTATAAGCGTTCCCGATTTGCCGGGCCTTATTACCGTCGGCTCTCCGCCCGCGTATTCGATTATCGCGGTGTCGCCTTTTGCGTCCGCAATCTGGTAGTGATAGGTGCACGCGCCGCCCAGAAGGTCGTGCATATCGTAATTCATAAAGATTTCAACTGCTTCGTCAACCGTAGCCGCGTGGTCAAGCACGGCGCGGATAACAGCCGTGGTCGTGATATCTTTCTTTTCCGTCTGCGTAAAGGTTTCGGGCGTTTCAAGTTCGAGCACGCCGATTGACAGCCCTTTTTCGTTCATTCCGTCAACGGGGATATACGGCGCGATAAGCGTGAGTAGTGAGGTCAGCGCGTTATCCGGCAGAAAGTCGCCGCCGTATCCGAGAAAATAGAGCGAAACAGTCGAAACGCTTGCGTAGCCGTCTTTCGGATGAGTCCAGACTGTCATTCCGGGCGAATCCATATAGTCGTAATTTCTCGCAAACAATTTGTCGCCCGAAGGAGTTGAAGCGTTGAAAGTGGTACAGCCGAAACTCGTGAAACTCAGAGCTTTTCCCATAATAGCGGCTATCAGTTCACTGTCTATGTCACCGTAAAGACCGAGGTTTGAAACAATCTTTCTCGCGCAGGGATTGAACTGCAGAAAAACATCCGCAAACGAATAGAGCAGCAGCCCCGCGGTTGTGGAATTTCCCGTTTTGCTTTCGAGCAGAGTGTCAATATCATAGTCGTAGGTGTAATCCATAATGTAGTAATTGTCCGCGACTTTGGTTACCGATTTGAGAGAATCAAGCCTGCCCGTGCGAAAACCCGCCGCCGAGCCGAAAAACCCGATTACCGCAGACATAATAACCGAAACAGCCTTAGCCGTAAAACCTGTTGAAATCAAAGTAATCTCACCCCTAAATTCTAATGCTATTGCCATGACACAATTATTATAGCATAGGTAACAGATGAAGTAAAGAATAAGCTATAAAAGAAAAAAACAGGCACAAGGCCTGTTTTCCTTGGTGCGGGTAACAGGACTTGAACCTGCACGGTTGCCCACAAGATCCTAAATCTTGCGTGTCTGCCAATTCCACCATACCCGCGTATTGAAGTGATTTAGATTATAACCTATGAATATGTATTTATCAAGTGTATTATTAAAATAAAAATAAATTGTTGAATATTTTACTTGACTATTAGTATTCTTTATGATATATTAATTGAGCGTTCCGTGCTGGTGTAGCTCAGTTGGTAGAGCAGCTGATTTGTAATCAGCAGGTCGGGGGTTCGAGTCCGTCCACCAGCTCCACCGCTTGTAACGCAAACTGAATACGGGTAGGTTCCCGAGTGGCCAAAGGGGGCAGACTGTAAATCTGTTGTTCTTTAACTTCGGTGGTTCGAATCCACCCTCTCCCACCAAATTTCGCCCTTCAACAATTGTTGAGGGGCGATGTTTATGCCAAGCAGAACCGAATACGGAAAGTAAA
>JAEEHB010000029.1 GCA_016280595.1 Clostridiaceae bacterium
TGTGTACTTGAAAGTACTCTCAAAAAAATCCTCAAGGGTTCTTTTCTTGCTTCGTCGTTGTTTAATTTTCAAGGTGCTGCCTGCATCCCTCTCTTGAGGGGTGCTCGAATACTTTATCACACACTTATATCATTGTCAAGACTTTTTTTCTAAAATTTCGATATTTTTTTCAGATACAAAAAGCAGCCCCGCAAAGAGGGCTGCCGGAAGGATGAAAGCAAAGGGTTTAAAGGGCGGTGTAGCCGCAGATAAATCTGTGCTCGTCCATATAGTCGTCAATACCCGGAAGCGTTACGGGCTCGGTGGTGCCGTTTGTCTTGTTATAGATTCTCAGGCCCTCGTCCGTATTTTCTATCGCCACGGTGTGAATGCCCTTGAAGGGATGGCGCGCATTCCAGAATGTAATGACCGCGTATTTGCGGGAGGCAAAGGTCTTTTTGAATTCATTATATTTCTTATTATATTTTACGCGGATGTGATTGTCTTTGAAATACTTGCCGATTGCAAAGGGCCAGGTGCCGAATACTCCGCAGAAGGCGTGGCCGTAGGGATAGACTTCCTTTGCGATGTTGCAAAGGTCTTCGGGTATGCCGAGCAGATACCGCATATTGTAGATTGCGATAATCTCACAGCCGTTGTAAGACATCGGGAAAAAGCCGTAACGGCAGGTGGCGAGGGTGCCTTTGCCCTGACCGTTGAGCAGACCTTTGCCCGGGTTTATATTTATATTTTTCTTATAATTAAACTTTTCTATCATATATTACTCTTCCCGGCGGGGATTATATCCGCCTATTTCTTCAAATGCTCTGAACACATAGCCGTTTTGCGAAAGGATGTCGATATGCTCAAAAGCGTCGCCCATTCCGAGAGCCACGCAGTTGACGGGGTCAGCCGCAACTCTCGTTTTGATTCCTGTTTTGTTTTCAATCATTCTGTCAATGTTTCTCAGAAGCGCGCCGCCGCCCGTAAGCACTATGCCCGAGTCGAGGATATCCGCGGCAAGTTCGGGAGGTGTTTCCTCGAGCACGGCTCTTATTGTTTCCACAATATCGTCGAGCACGGGTTTCATCGCGAGGAAAGTTTCGGTGGAACTTATCTCGAAACTCGCGGGCATTTTCGTAAGATAGTATTTGCCCGCTTTGGTCAGCCCGATTTCAACATCGCGCAGGAGCGCGGAGCCTATTCTAATCTTTATTTCCTCCGCCGTTTTCATACCTATTATGATATCGCGCTCGGTGCGCATATATCTGATAATCGCTTCGCTGAGCGCGTTGCCCGCGGAGTGAGAGGACTTCGATACGGCGATACAGCCCATTGTGATAACGGCTACGTCTGTGGTGCCGCCGCCTATGTCGACTATCATCACGCCCTTCGGCCTGTCATTTCGCAGGCCTGCTCCGAGTGAAGCGGCAAGCGGCTCTTCAATCAGGCACGCCTTTGCCGCGCCCGCCTGGGTGATGAGTTCGAGAATTGTTCTCTTTTCAAGCCCGGTCACCATTGAGGGCACGCAGGCTATGACATTGGGTTTGAACACGGCGTTTTTGCAGACTTTCGAAATGAAATACTGCACCATCTGCTTGGTGGCGGTGAAGTCGGACACAACGCCGTGAACAAGGGGTTTTACGACTCTGATGCCTTCGTGATTTTTTTCGAGCATCGCGTAAGCCCTTTTGCCTATGCCGACTATATTATTGTTTTTATCGTAAGCGACCGCCGACGGCTCGTTAAGCACTACTCCCCTGCCTTCAATAAAAGCGATCACGGAAGTGGTGCCGAGGTCAATTCCGATATTTGTTCCTATCATTTCATCACCTGTATGATTTATTTCTTATTTCCTGACGGGCGTAAGCGCGAGAGTGATGCAGTAAATACTCTTCGCTCCGCCGAGCCACAGCATTTTGGCGCACTCGTTGAGAGTTTCGCCCGAGGTTGATATATCGTCGCACAATAGCACGGTTTTGTCTTTCACCGCAGATGGCTCGGGCAAATCGTAAACGCCGGAAAGGTTGCCCGTTCGCAGATATCCGGGCAGGCCGTGCTGTGCGCGGGTTTCGTAAATTTTTTCAATCACGCCGCTCTTATACGGAATACCCGTTAGGGAGGAAAGTTCTTTCGCTATGAGCGCGCTCTGGTTGTAGCCCCTCGCTCTGAGCGACTTGCGGGATACGGGCACTTCGGTAATAAAGTCAAAAGCGATGTCACCGAATCTCTGCTTTAAGGTTTCCGCCATTTCACGCGCAAACTCGCCTGCGCCCGAGGTGCTGTTTCTGAATTTGAATATATGCAGTCCGTTGCGCACGCAGCCGCTGAAGTAAAACGGGGCGGCGATGCCGTCAAAGTAGTTTTCCTTGCCCCTGCAGTCGCAGACTTTTTTGCCCCTGCCGCATTTCGGGCAGACTTTTTCCTCAATGCGGGGAAGACTCTTTCTGCATTTTTCACACACGGGCGTGCCGCCGGGCACTCTCGCGCCGCAGTAGACACATCTCTCGGGGAAAATGAGGGAGAGGAGGACATTCCTTTTCTTTTTCATCAGGAGTCACCGAGCATTATGAACGCCTTGAGCGCGGAATAACGCTTCTGCTTTCTGTCGTTTTCGACCATTCTGCGCACGGTTGCCTCTCTGCCCACGAGCACGATTATCTCCTTCGCCCTTGTGACGGCTGTGTAAAGAAGATTTCTGTATTCGAGCATTGAGTTTATGCCCGTGACAGGCACTATCACCGCCGGGAATTCACTGCCCTGGCTCTTGTGCACGGTGACGGCGTAGGCGTGCTCGAGGTCTTTGCTGTATTCAAAGGGGATGAGGGCGGTCCTGTCATCAAAAACGACGGTCAATGTCTGCCCTTCCTCGTCTATCTTTTTAAGTACGCCGATGTCTCCGTTATAGACTCCGAGCCCGCTCACTCCGCCGGATTCCCACTCGATACCGTAATTGTTTTTGGTCTGCATCAGTTTGTCGCCGAGCCTGAAAACTCTGCCGCCGAAGTGATGCTCCGGCTTGCCTTTTTCGTGGGGATTGAGGCGCTGCTGAAGGAGTTTGTTTATATTCACCGTGCCCGTTTCGCCCTTCTTTGAGGGGCAGAGAATCTGGATATCGTCAACGGATGAATAATTGTAGGCGCCCGGGAGTCTTGTCTCGGCAAGGTCACAGATTGTGAGCGCGGCATCCGCCGGCAGGGCTCTGTCAAGGAAGAAGAAGTCCTTGTCCTTTACGGTTAAGTCCGGGATTTCGCCGCGTACTATTCTGTGCGCGTTGGAGATAATCATACTCTCCATTGCCTGCCTGAACACCTCGTCGAGTTCAACCGTGGGCACTGCCTTTGACTCGATTATATCCTGCAGCACATTTCCCGCGCCGACGGGCGGCAGCTGGTCGCTGTCACCTACCATTACGAGGCGGCAGCCGATTGGCAGGGCTTCGAGCAGGGCCGAAAACAGCTGGATGTCAACCATAGACAGTTCGTCGATTATAACTGCCTGTGCGGTGAGCGGATTGCGCTTGTTGCGCTTGAAGGTCGCTCTCTCCTCCGTATCCCACTCCACTTCGAGCAGGCGGTGGATGGTGGTTGCCTCCTTGCCCGTAAGTTCGCTCATTCGTTTCGCGGCGCGCCCCGTGGGAGCGGCAAGCACGGTTTCAAGCCCCTGGTCCTCAAACACACAGAGTATGCCGCGCAGGGTGGTCGTTTTGCCGGTGCCCGGCCCGCCCGTGAGCACGAGCATACCTTTTTCAACGGCGAGTTTTATGGCAAGGCGCTGTTTTTCGTTGTAACAGACGCCGCCGATTACCTCCGCTTTCTTTATCTGCTCGTCAATCTCGGGGAAAGACTTCGCGGCATAGCGCTTGTAGAAGAGCAGGCTTTTTGCCGCGCTCTTTTCCGCTTCGTATATATCGGGCAGGAAAATGAAATTCCTGTTGTAGAGTTCTTCGTCTATAAGACGCTTGATATCTATAAGGTCGTCTATCGCCTTTTCCGCGTCGTCCTCCGTGCAGCCCGTGAGGGAGCGGCAGGGCGCGATTATGCTCTCGCGCGGCACGCAGGTGTGCCCCTGCTGATAGAGGTTGTGGCGCAATATGTAGATGACGCCTTCCCTGATTCTGAATTCATCCGCAGGCGCTTTTTCGAGGCTGCCGGCGATGCGGCAGGCTCTGTCAAAATCAATGCCGAGCCCCGCGTTGCAAAGCGAATAGGGATTGTGCTCCACCATTTCGGCGGATTTCGAGCCGAATTTATTGAAGATTTTAAGCGCTTCGTTGGTTGAGAGTCCGTATTTTTCGAGCGCGATTACGGCGTTGCGTTCTTTTGACACGCGGCAGTATGCCCTCGAAATCTCCATCGCTTTTTCGTGGGATATTCCCCTTATCCGCGCAAGGCGCTCCGGGTAAAGTTCAAGCACCTCAAAAGTGCTGTCGCCGAACTCCGCGACTATCTTCTGAGCCGTTTTTTCCTTAACACCCTTGACTATGCCGGAGGAGAGGAAAATCAGCATTTCGTCGGCGGTTTCGGGTATGGCGGGAACATAACTTTCCACCTTGAACTGCTTGCCGAAAGTGGGATGCACCGCCCAGCTGCCGCTGAAGATGACTTTTTCACCGGGATAGAGGTTGCCGATTTCGCCCACGGCGGTCACGTAGCCCTCGTCATCGTTGCTGAATTCAAAAACGGTGAAACCGTTTTCCTCGTTGCGGAAGGTGATATTTTCAATTGTGCCCTCAATCGAGATTAATTCTTTCTCTTCCAGATTATCCATAACGTCTCTTTATGAAAAACAGCGAGAAGGCCTGTAAGCCGAGTTCTGTCATTTAAGGCAATCATCTGTCTGGTCCCTGCATTGCTGCAGGGCTCAAGCCACCCGTCGGAGTATCGCCGAGCAAGCGCAGGGATTAAATCCCACCTCCGGTCGGTGTTGCTTCGGATAGGGTTTGCAGGGCCGTGATGTCTCCATCACGCCGGTGAGCTCTTACCTCGCCTTTCCATCCTTACCTGTAAACAGGCGGTTTATTTCTGTTGCACTTTCCCTAAGGTCACCCTCGGCGGCCGTTAGCCGTTATCCCGCTCTGTGAAGCTCGGACTTTCCTCATGCATAATGCACGCGACTGCCCGGCCTTCTCACTGCTTATCAACTTTTTATTATTGTATCATTGAATTGAACTCGTTTTCGTCAATTACCGTAATGCCGAGTTCTCTCGCCTTTGTAAGTTTGCTGCCCGCTTCTTCGCCCGCGAGCACATAGGTGGTTTTCTTTGAAACGGAGGAGGCGGTTTTGCCGCCGAATTTTTCGATTATCTCGCTCGCTTCGTTTCTTGAATAGGTGGGCAGAGTGCCCGTGAGCACAAAAGTCATGCCCGCGAATCTGTCGTCAATCTGCTCTTTGAGCGAATTCATATTTACGCCGAGCGCGGCAAGTGCCTCAACCTCGCGGCGCGACTGCTCAACAGCAAAGAAATCAATCACGCTCTGCGCCATAATGCCGCCGATTGTGTCAATGCCGGCAAGCGCCTCAATATCCGCATTCATAAGCGCGTCCATCGTGCGGAATTTATCGGCGAGAATCTTACCCGCCTTCTGCCCGATATGCCTTATGCCGAGCGCAAACACAAGCTTTGAAAGATCGTTGCCCTTTGATTTTTCAATCGCCTCAACGAGGTTTTCGGACGATTTATCCTTGAAGCCCTCAAGGGTGAGGAAATCCTCTTTCTTGAGAGTGTAGATGTCGCTGATTTTGTCCACAAGCCCTGCGTCAACGAGTTTTTCGAGCACGGAATCGCCGAGCCCCTCAATGTCCATAGCGTCCCTTGAGCAGAAATGGATGAGGTTGCGCAGCAGCTGCGCGGGGCACTCGGGGTTAACGCATCTTACCGCCGCCTCGCCCTCTTCGCGGATAACCTTTGTGCCGCAGGAGGGGCAGACATCCGGCAGAAGATAGGGCTCGCTGCCCTCTGCGTGAGCGGTGACTCTGACAACCTCGGGTATGATTTCACCCGCCTTGCGGATTACAACCGTGTCGCCTATGCGAAGGTCCTTTTCGCTGATGAAATCCTGATTGTGCAGGGTGGCGCGCGAGACGGTGGAGCCGGAAATAAACACGGGCTCAAACACGGCTGTCGGGGTGAGCACACCCGTCCTGCCTACGGTCACCTCAATGCCGGTGACGATTGTCTCTTTTTCCTCGGGCGGATATTTGAAAGCGAGAGCCCAGCGCGGGAATTTCGCCGTGCTGCCTATCTGCTCTCTGTAAGCGAAGCTGTCGGTCTTGATTACCGCGCCGTCGGTATCGTAAGCGAGGGAGGGGCGCGATTCGCCTATCTCGCGTATTTTTTCGATTATCTCATCCGCGTTGCGCGCCTCGGCGCACACGGGAATGGTCCTGAAACCGAGCGAGCGCATAAACTCGATGGACTGCCTGTGGCCCGTTATGCCCTCCTCGCTCGTGCGCTGGATATTGAATACAAATATGTCGAGTTCTCTTGAGGCGGTGATTTCGGGGTTTTTCTGCCGGAGGGAGCCCGCGGCGGCATTGCGCGGATTTTTGAAAGTCTTTTCGCCGTTTTCCTCCTGCTTTTCAACAAGGCGGGCAAACACCTTGCGCGGCATATACACTTCGCCCCTCACTTCGATAAAGGGGATGTCTCTCTTAAGGCGCAGGGGGATTGATTTGACGGTGCGCAGGTTTGCCGTGACATCCTCGCCGACGCTTCCGTCGCCCCTGGTGGAGCCGCGCACAAACAAGCCGTTTTCGTATTCGAGCGCAACGGAGAGGCCGTCTATCTTGGGCTCGACGGCGTAGGTCACATCGGGAAACTCCGCTCTTATCCTTGAATCAAACGCAGTCACCTCGTCGAGGCTGAAAGCGTCCTGCAGGCTCTCAAGCGGTACGGTGTGAACAACCGGCTCAAACATACCCTCGGCGCTGCCGCCCACCCTCTGCGTGGGGGAATCGGGAGTGATGAGAGAGGGAAACCGGGTTTCAATGAGCACAAGTTCGCGCTGGAGCGCGTCATACTCGTCATCCTCAATCTCCGGGCTGTCTTCAACATAGTATTTATTGCTGTGATAATTGAGCAGGTCTCTGAGTTCCTGCGCCCTTACCATAGCCTCAAGCATTTCCATATTTTCACCCTGCCTCGCAATTTGCTTAGTAAATTTAATTATATAATATTATGAGAAAAATTGCAAGAAAAAGAGAGCAATCGCGCGGTCCGTTTTTTAATCTTGCCCGGTGCGCGGCAATATGATATAATTCCGTTATAAAGCAAAAAAAGGAGAAATAACGATGTCAAAGAAAGCAGGAATAATCATTTCAATTCTCTGCGTTATCGCAATAGCCCTTTCGGCAGTTTCACTCGCCTGCTCGCTCGGAGCAAACGGCGCGAAGGAAGAGGACAATAGCGATGTGCAGTATGTGCTCTACCTCGGCACAAATGATAAAGACACAAACGAGCCCGTATTCGCCCCCGATGAGGCGAAAGTGCAGGCGGAAAAGATTCTGCTTGACCAGTTCGGCGGCTACACAATCCAGGAGGCAAACGGCGGCTGGGTTGACGGCGACACCACTTACACAGAGTATACGCTCGTTATCTGTCTGAGCGACACGGACCTTGACAGCGTGCACGCCGCGGCGGACGATATGATAAAGACATTCAACCAGAGTTCCGTGCTTATCCAGGCAAACAACACCGTTACGGAATTTTACGCGGGGTGAAGATATGAGAGTAATTAAACCCGGTGAAAAACTTGACACAAAAGAACTGCGGTATTTTGCCAGGATGGCGGGCAGGGCTTATGTGAACGACCCCGTGCACTCCTACGCCACAAAGAATCCCGAGCGCCGCGTGAGATTTGTTTACCACTTTATGATGGAGAGGCTCAACACCTCAAACGGCGAAGATTATTTTTACATTGACGATGAAAACAGGGGCGTTTGCGTGTGGAGAAAGGCGCACAATGAATACGGCGTGATTGACTTTCTCAAATGCCCCGACTGGCTCTACCTCTACTGGTTCTGGCCGAACACCCTGCGCACCCTCTTCGCCTACGGGCCGCTCGATGTGAAAGTGTTTGACGAGGACACCTGGATTATTTCACCCGTTTTCGTTGACCCCGAGCATCAGGGCAAGGGCATCGCCACAAAACTCATAACCGAGAGCATGAAGGAACTTGCCCGGAAAGGTTATAAATTCGGCCTCGAAGCGCAGGACGAAAAGAATGTGGAATATTACAAAAAACTCGGGTTTGAGATAATAGGTGAGGCGGAGTATAAAAACGGTTTGATTAAGCATTATTACATGGTGTATAAAGGGTAAACAATTATTCTCCGTAGGGAACGTCCTTCGGGCGTTCCGTCCGTGCCGCAGGCGCGGAATATGGTTGTTTTTTCTCGCTTGCTATGCTTCGCATATCCTGGTGATTATGCCCCTGCGGGGCATTCGGAACGCCGGAACGGCGTTCCCTACAATTAATGATATAACTCCGCATAAAAAAACGGACACCTCCGGGTGTCCGTTTTTGTTTACTCTATGCTGTGTGTGTAGTGACATTTCGGATAAGCGGAACAGCCGTAAAACTTGCCGTTCTTTCCGTTTCTGACTACAAGTTTTTCGCCGCATTGAGGGCAGATGCCTTCCTTGACTTTCTGCTCGGCATCCGTTTTCTTTTGGTGAGCCTCAATGTTATGAGCCTTGCGCATCTCATTATCAACTATGTTTTCCGCAAGGAGTTTATCTTTTATTGCCTGAATTGTATCGGAAGAAATCACAGCCTCCGCTTCGGTTTTGGTAATAACATTTGCAATATCTTTATAGAATACTACATTTGCTTTTTCGGATTTTACATTCAGTTTTGCTTTTTCGGGGAAAGCGACTATCGAATAATACGGTATATTTTCAAAACCGGCAAGTATCTTTTCGAGTGTTTTGATATGCCCGTAATTCTGATAAACCGGGTTCTTGAAACTCTTTTTGTTGCCGTAAATATTCTGTGTCCAGGTCGAAGATTTTTCACTTCCCGATATAATGCCGCTGTAATTCTTGGTTTCAATCACAAATAAACCTTTGCCGGAAAGAACAATATGATCTATCTGCGAAGTTCCGTTTTCAGCCGGCAACAATAAATCATTAAGCAAAACAAACTCTCCGTCCGGCAGTTTTGCAAGACTCCTTATAACAGCCTTTTCACCTGCTTTTCCTTTGAAACGCGGACTGCTGAGAATCAGGCGGATTACTGCAGCGGCAAGCACGAGTACCCACAGCCACCACAGCCGGAAGAAAAACGGCAGAAAGTTTTTTAAGGTTTCTTTCATTATTTCAAGAGAGGAAGTTAAAAACATATGTCAACACCTCTTTTTATTCACGCAGCGATTGTAAACCCTATTGTGCGGTAATTGAGCGGGGTTATGTTGTTCATCGCGTATATTACGGTTACTTCGGCGTAGCCTTTCGCGCCTTCGGGGATGTTTGCCCTGAGCGGTATCCGCGCCGTTTCGCCGGGCGCGATTTTAACGCCGGAAACTCCTGTGTCCGCTTTGATGTCCGCGCCCTTCACGATTACGGCAAGCACTCTGAGGTTTGCCTTCTGCATCACGTTTTTCACGAGCAGGGTGTCCGTGCCCGGGTCGATGAAGCCGGGCGTTTCGCCGCCGAATGAATACACAAGTGACTTTGACGGATTCTCCGAGAGGATGAACTGCGGGTAGTCCGGGTCGCTGTAAACATCCTTTATCGTTTTCGTGAGCACGAGCCGCGCCGTGAGATACTTGGTGTTTTCGGCAAAATAGGTCCAGGCGTGATAGTTACCGTCGGAAAACCAGGTGTTGTCCGGCAGGTAGGCGGCGGAGGCGTCAATCGTCCTGTCGGGCGAAATCTTGTTTTTGCCGCCGCAGGGGTTTTTCTGCACATAGCCGTCTTCAAAATGCTCGCCGTAGGGCGGGCAGTATGCGCCCGTCGCGCTGTAAACGGGGATGATTGCGTCGGAATAATCGGGCGAGCCGCTCGCGATTCTGTCACCCGAGCCGGTGACGATTGATATATCCATTCCCCTGTCGCTGCACTCGCGCAGTTTTTCGCCGACGAGGGGCAGAATTTCATAGTGGAAACGGTCGCTCTGCTCCACAAGGGGAGCGCTCTCGGGCGAGGAGAGATACCGGGCCTTGCACTCTTCGTATTTGTCGGCGGGCACAAAATCCCAGATGCTCGGCCAGTAGCCCATAAGGTCTTTCACATTGGGCACAAGGGCGTTGAGGATTTTATCGAGGAAACCGAGCGTGGTCGCTTTGAGCAGCCACTCGTAATCCTCCTCGGTGTATGTCACCTGCTCCACCATTTTGACTATGGTCTGCTCCTGCGCTTTCACCTGCCTTAAAAGCAGGTCGCTCGCCAGGGCGCTGCCGCCGATTGCGGGCGATGAGAGCACCACTGTGTCGGCGTCCATCTGCTCGCCGTAAAGGGTGAGGTAGGTTGCGGCAATCTGACCGCCGTGACTTATGGCGTAAATATTCACCTTATCCTTGCCGGTGTATTCCTTCACCGCCTTGATGTAATCATTTAACTGATTCGCAAGGTCCTCGGCGCCCATACGCCAGTCTATATTGAAATTGAAAATGTTTTCTTTGCCCACATAATCTTCATATATGCCCGCCATTTCACGGTCGTGGCGGCAGAAGTCGTTGTCCGTATCGCTGAGCCACTGACTGTTGGTGGTGGCGGGGGTGGTGTAATACGGGTGCAGGTCGTAAACGCTTGTGCCGTCGGGGTTGCAGGGCATATAGTGCCAGGTGCGGTTTATTTCTTCGCCGAGCACCTTCGCTATGAGGTTTGCGTTGCCCAGGGTGAGCGCGCCGAGCCCGAGCCCGATTTCCGCGATTCTCTTGAGCAGGTTGGGGCCGAGTTCATCGAGGGTGATGCCCGCCCAGGCGTTTTCACCCGTTTCGGGGTCATCTCCGTAATAGAGGCGGCAGCCGCTGTAGCCGGGCAGCATAACAATCGGGTAATCGGTTATTTCGCCCTCAATTTCTATCTCGGGATTTTCGGCAACAGCCGCGAAAGAGCAGATGCAGGTGGCGGAGATGACAAGCGCCGCCGAGAGAAGCAGGCAGATAAGTTTTTTCATTTTCCCCTCCGTTGATTCACTTGACTTTGCCGACCTTTTTCCACATACGCTCGGCTATTGAAACCCATACGGGAAACGCCTCGGGATTCTTCGGGAAGTTCATATAGTGAGTTCTGAGTTCAAACGCGAGCCTGGCGCCGGAAACAATCGCGCCGACAGTCTTGAGCGACACGCCCTTGCGAGAAATGCCGCCTATCATCTTCACAACGGTCTGAATAGCGTCCTTCGGGGTGACATCGCCGTTATTGAGGAAGGTCTCGTTGAATATGATTCTGTTTCTGAAGCAGTATTCGAGTTCATCGTCCGTCACGGTGTTGATGAGTTTCGTGAGGAAGGCTCTGACCATAGCAAATTCGGCGCCCTGCGCTCTGTTGTATCTGCAGTTTATATCCCACAGAGCTTCCTTATCCGCCCTGCCCTGCTTGAGAGCGGTGTGAAGCACATCCGCCGCGATATCGAGCATAACCATGCTTGAGGTGACGCCCTCGCCGCAGTCGGGTTTCGTGAGGCAGGCGGCATCGCCCGCGGCAATGAAGTTATCCGCCACAAGCGAATAGGGCGGGCGTCTGTAAGGGGTGGCGCCCTCTTCGGTTTTCACAAGTTCAAACTCGCCGTGAGATGAAACGCCGTCGAGTTTTTCGGCTTCGCGCCTTACCTTTTCCATACTGCCGGAGGCACCCGTGCCGATTATCTTTTCCTTGCCGTCCATCGAAAACGGAGCGTACCAGGATTTCATATTGAGCCAGAAGGTGTTCATCTGCTCCTCGTCAAAGCGCGCGTATCTGAGCAGCACAAAGAGCAGGTCTTCATCTTCAATTCTGAAGTTTTCAACGCCGTAGCCGTTTGGCAGGGCGCGCCTCGCGGCGGAAGCGATGCCCGAGCAGTCGACGGCAACCTTGCACTTATCTTCTTTTATGCCGTCGGGCGTTGAGTATCTGATGCCCGAAATCGCGCCCGATGAAAAAGTAAACTCCTCAAAGGCGGCGTCATATTCAATCTCCGCCCCAGCCTCGCGGGCGAGTTTTGCCATAAGGGCAACATACTCTTTCATATGCAGGCCGACCGTCTCGGCGTCAACATTTATGTGATATTTGTTTGAGGGTGAGGAAAAATGATTGTCCGTGAATTCAAACGCCCACTCGGGGTCGCCCTCGCGCACAAGGGGGATATCAAACTTGATGAAATCGGTGCGCGTCACGTGGAAAATATCCATCTTGGTGCCCGCCTTTTCCTCGGGCAGTTTTTCAATCACCTTGACGGTGTAGCCCCTCTTCGCCATCTTGCGCGCAAGGTAAAGCCCGGAGGTCGCCGCGCCGACAATAATCAGATCGTAAACTTTCATATTTTCACCTCATTGCTCAGTATAGTTTTATTGTAGCACGGCAGATAGAGAATGTCACTATTTAATTTAAAGATAATACCCGCAGGGAACGCCGTTCCGGCGCTGAGTCCGTGCCAAAGGCGCGGAGAGAATGCAGAATTCAGAATGCATAATGCAGAATTGAGGGGCGCAGTGACGATGTGACGGGTGTGGACGATATAATCAAACCTTATAACAAATAATTATTGAGATTGTAAAAGGGTTATGGTATGATAATTTTAAACTAAACCAATGGGGGAAACGATATGAAAAAAGCACTTGCGGCAATACTCGCTTCATTTGTCGGTCTTTTCGGCTACCAGATTGTTGACAAGGCAATTGAAGCAAGAGTTGACAACCTCGAATATCAGGTATCGTCACAGCAGGAAGAAATTGAAAGTCTGCACAAAATAGGCAAATACAGCAACTCAGAATATAATGATCCTTACACTGAGAATTCGGTAAATGCCAATTCGGAGACACAGGCGACTTTTTCTTTGGACTCAAGTCATGAAGGCGACGACGATAACCATAACACTAACGATAACAATAACAACTATAGTGACAGTTATCCGAGTATCGGTGGTGTTCAAGAGTATACCGGGCAAAAAAAGTATATGTTCAGGCTATATGAAAGCGGCTGGTTCAGATACATCTCTCCGGGTTCTTCACCTTTAGAGAATAATATTCAAGTCAGCAGCACCGAACCAACCACTTCGGATAACACTTACGCTGAAACCAGACCAGCCGGTGCAAGAGATGACGGAATATATTATATCGATGATTACTATTTGACAATTACATCTGCTTCACGAACTATTCTCGGAATTGAGGATGCGACCGAAAAATACTATGACAATAATTACAGTGTTCAATCACGTGTTACCGGCTCAGTATATACTGTAAAATACCACATAGAAGGTCATACGGATCAGGCACTGGCCGGAAAAAAATTGAGGGTGTTCCCTTCTGATGACGAGTATGATTATAAAAGTAATAATCCGGCATATTATCTGCCGTTGATTATTATAAAAGAAGACGGATCATTTGAACTTGATGCTCAAATGTGTCAATGGTATGTTAAGCGTCAATTCAGTGAACTGTATCTCAGTATATATCAATAAATTTTTTTCAATCAAAACCGACATATTGTTCGAACATATTTTCATAAACAAAACCAACCGCACTGCGTATGCAATGCGGTTGGTTTACATTGTTCAGTTTTTGAACTTATCGGTGAACTTGCCTTTTTTGCCTTTGGGGTTTGCGGGGGCGCCGCGCCGGACGCCGAGCGATTTTTCAAGCTGGCTGATAAGTTCTCTCTGCTGGTCGTTCAGCTGTGTGGGCACATCCACTATGATATGGACTATCTGGTCGCCTTTCTGCTTTGAGTTGACGACCGGGATTCCCCTGCCCCTGAGTTTGAAGTTATCGCCGGACTGTGTGCCCGCGGGGATGTCTATCATCACATCGCCGTCAAGGGTTGGAATTCTGAGTTTGTCACCGAGCGCCGCCTGGGTAAAGGCTATATGCTGCTCGAGGTGAACGTTGTAGTCCTCTCTTGTGAAATAGGGGTGAGGCCTTACAAACACGGCTACTCTCAGGTCGCCCGCAGGTCCGCCGTTGCGCCCTGCGTTGCCCGCTCCGCTCACGGCAAACATCTGCCTGTTGTCAATACCGGCGGGGATGTTCACCTCAACATTCGTTCTCTTTGATACTCTGCCCTGGCCGTGACACTTTGAGCAGGGTGTGTCTATCACGCTGCCTTTGCCGCCGCACTTGGGGCAGGCTTTCTGAGTCTGGATGGTGCCGAAAAGCGAATTCTGAGTTACGGAGATAAAGCCTCTGCCGTTACAGTCCGGGCAGGTGCGTCTGCTTGTGCCCGCGGCGGCTCCGCTGCCGTGGCAGTCCGGGCAGGTTTCAACCCTGTTTACTTCCACGGTGCGCTTGCATCCCTTGGCGGCCTCTTCGAAGGAAACGGTCACCTTGGTCTGGATGTCTTCGCCCCTCTGCGCGGCGTTGGGATTTGCGCTGCGGCTGCCGAAACCGGAGCCGAAACCGCCGCCGAAGAACGAGCCGAAAATATCACCCAGATCCATGTCAAAGCCGCCGAAGCCGGCTCCTCCCTGACCCGCGCCGAAGTTGGGGTCAACACCCGCGTGGCCGAACTGATCGTAGCGCGCTTTCTTGTCGCTGTCCGAAAGCACTTCATACGCCTCGTTCACTTCTTTGAACTTCGCCTCGGCATCGGGATTGTCGGGGTTGAGGTCGGGATGGTATTTCTTCGCCATCTGCCTGTATGCTTTTTTTATTTCATCGTCGGATGCTCCCTTTTTTAAGCCGAGCACCTCATAATAATCTCTTTTGTTGTTATCCAAGGGAATTCTCCTAACTCACGGCCGGAGAGGCGGAATATTACTGGTTGTCGGCGTCCGTGAAATCGGTGTAACCGTCATTTGCGCCGGGTGCGCCCTGACCGAAATCGGGCTGGCCTTCCGCTCCGCCTGCCGCCTGATACATTTTTGCGCTGATATCATAGAATTTGGAGGTAAGCTCGTCTTTCTTTGACTTGATTGCCTCAATGTCGGTGCCCTTGATTGCTTCCTTGAGGGCTTCAATCTTCTCGGTGAGAGCGGCTTTGTCGGCCTCGTCAAACTTGTCGCCGTTTTCGCTTATGAGTTTCTCGCACTGGTAAACCATCTGGTCAGCCTCGTTGCGGGTATCTATCTCTTCGCGGTGCTTCTTATCCTCTTCGGCAAACTGCTCCGCTTCCTTGACCGCTTTATCGATATCCTCTTTGCTCATGTTGGAGGACGCGGTGATGGAGATGGACTGCTCTTTCTGTGTGCCGAGGTCTTTCGCGGAAACGTGGACTATGCCGTTAGCGTCGATATCGAAGGTAACCTCAATCTGAGGCACGCCTCTGCGCGCGGGCATAATGCCGTCAAGGCTGAATATGCCGAGAGTCTTGTTATCCTTGGCGAGTTCTCTTTCGCCCTGAAGCACGTGAACTTCAACGCTGGGCTGATTGTCCGCCGCGGTGGAGAAAATCTGGCTCTTCTTTACGGGGATGGTGGTGTTTCTGTCAATAATCTTGGTGTTTACGCCGCCCATAGTCTCGATGCCGAGTGAAAGCGGGGTAACGTCAAGCAGAAGCAGGCCCGTAACTTCGCCGCCGAGCACGCCCGCCTGGATGGCGGCGCCGATGGCTACGCACTCATCGGGGTTGATGCCCTTGAAGGGCTCAAGGCCCATATACTTTTTGACTGCTTCCTGGACTGCGGGAATTCTTGACGAGCCGCCGACCATAAGCACTTTGTTGATTTCGCTGTTTTTAAGTCCGGAGTCGTTCATCGCCTGACGTACGGGACCCATTGTGGCTTCCACGAGGTCTGCGGTCAGTTCGTTGAACTTCGCTCTGGTGAGGGTGGTTTCAAGGTGCTTGGGGCCTGTCGCGTCAGCAGTGATATAAGGCAGGCTGATTGAGGAAGAGGTGACGCCTGAAAGTTCAATCTTCGCTTTTTCGGCGGCTTCCTTGAGCCTCTGCATTGCCATCTTGTCGCTTCTCAGGTCAAAGCCCTGATCCTTCTTGAATTCCTCTACAAGCCAGTCGATGATTCTCTGGTCGAAGTCATCGCCGCCCAGACGGTTGTTGCCGGCTGTTGCAAGCACTTCCTGGATGCCGTCGCCCATATCGATAATGGAAACGTCGAATGTGCCGCCGCCGAGGTCAAATACCATAACCTTCTGCTCGGTCTCTTTGTCCACGCCGTATGCGAGAGCCGCGGCTGTGGGCTCGTTGATGATTCTCTTTACGTCAAGGCCCGCAATTTTGCCCGCGTCCTTGGTAGCCTGTCTCTGGGAGTCGGTGAAGTATGCGGGAACGGTGATAACCGCCTCGGTGACCTTTTCGCCGAGATATGCTTCCGCGTCCGCTTTGAGTTTCTGCAGAATCATCGCGGAGATTTCCTGCGGGGTGAACTTTTTGCCATCGATGGTTACCTTATAGTCGGAACCCATCTGTCTTTTGATGGATGATACGGTTTTGTCGGGGTTGGTGATTGCCTGTCTCTTGGCAACCTGGCCTACCATTCTTTCGCCGTTTTTGCCGAACGCCACTACCGAAGGTGTTGTTCTTGAGCCTTCCGCGTTAGCGATAACTACGGGCTCGCCGCCCTCGATAACTGCCACGCATGAATTGGTGGTACCTAAGTCGATTCCTATTACTTTTGACATAATATATTTCCTCCTCTGAAGGTAAATTTACTTTTTAAGTGTTTGCTACTTTGACTGTGGCTTCTCTTATTATCCTGTCGCCGAGTCTGTAGCCTTTGCTGAATACCTGCGCAACGGTGTTTTCGCCGAGCGAATCGTCCTGCACCGCCATCACAGCCGAGTGGAGATTCGGGTCAAAAGTGTCGCCCTCTTCGCCGAAACTTTCCACGCCGAATTTTTCGAGCACTTTGAGAAACTGGCCGAATATGAGTTCGATGCCTTTTTTGTAGCCCTCAAAATTCGCTTCGGAGTTCATCGCCGCTCTCTCGAAATTGTCGAGTATCGGCAATATCTCCTCGATTACCTGCGCCTTTGACGATGAGTAGATTTCCGTTTTTTCTTTCTGAGAGCGTTTGCGGAAATTATCGTACTCCGCGCAGAGCCTTAAATACTTATCGTCTTTTTCCTTTATCTGCTCCTCGAGCACTTCCTCCCGCGATTTCTCCGCGGGCGCTTCTTTTTCAGATTCGGTTTCCGGTGTTTCGGGAGCGGTTTCCTCTTTCAATTCGGATTCCTTTTCGGGAGCCGCTTTGCTCTTTTTCTTTTTTTCGTCCATTTTAATCTGCCCCTCTCTATTCTTCGAGCGCCTGTGTTATGAGCCGTCCGACTATGTCGGTCATATACCTGATGCTGGGGATTATTGTCTCATAATCCATTCTCGTGGGGCCGATAACACTTATTGTGCCTGTTTCGTCGCCGTTGACGGAATACTTGGACACAATAACACTGGAATTTTCAAGCTGTTTGTATTTGTTTTCGGAGCCGATGCGCACATCAAGGCTGCCCCTTGACGAATTGATTACATCCGAGAGCGGCTCGCTTCTGCTCAGGAATTCAAGCAGGGCAACTGCTCCCTCGCCGTAATCCTTGAAGGAGAGCAGGTTTGAACTGCCTCCGAGCACCAGGCGCGAATCTCCGACGCTGTCCGCAAGTTCCGTGACTGCCGCGAGAAGCGGAAGCAGGGTGAAATAATCGCCCTCGATTGCCGCGGCAAGAGTCTGGATGTAAACGGGAGTGATTTCGGCGGCGGGCTTGCCTATGATGAAAGCGCCCGCGATACCGTAGAATTTTTCAAGTACAGATGCGTTAATCTCGGTATCGGACCTGCACAGACGGCTCTTGAGTATGCCGTTTGAGGTGAGCAGCACCATCATTGCCGAGTAGGCGCCTACGGGCACAACCTCAATCTTTTTAATCAGCGTCATTTCGCCGACCGGCGCCGTGGAAACGGTGGCGCACTTGGTGAGGTTTGCGAGGATTTCCCTTGACTTGGCTATAAGTTTTTCGGGGTCGCCTACCGCGGATGAAACGCCCGCGTCAATCAAGCGCTTTGTGAGCTCGTCAACCTCGCGGTTTTTCATCAGGTGGTCCACATAGTAGCGGTAGCCCTCCTGCGTGGGTACTCTGCCCGCGGAAGTGTGCGGCTGCTCGAGGTAACCCATAGAGTCAAGTTCGTTCATCTCGTTACGCACCGTGGCGGAGGATACCGACATGCCGGTGGCGTCTATAAGACCTTTGGAGCCGACCGGCTCGCCCGTTTTGATGTAAAGCTCCACAACGTTTGCGAGTATCTGTTTCTTTCGCTCGCTGAGCGCTTCGGTTTCTTTTTTATCCGGCATATTCAACCCTCCTTCCCGGATAATTGCTTTCGAGTGCCAAAATTAGCACTCGAAGAAGCAGAGTGCTAATTCTTGATGTTATCTTATACCATTCCCCCGCTTTTGTCAATAATTCAATTGTAAACACTTTGTGAATTCCGCGCCGTTTTGCTCTGCGATATATATTGAAACTCTTACTTGACAGTTATATTTATAAAATGATAAAATAAACCGTAATTTTTGTGCCGCGCACAGGCGGCGCTCAACACATACGGAGGAAAAATTATGAAGACAAAAATGATTCCCGACAGGCTCAGGCGCCTGCTTGCGATTCTGCTGAGCGTTCTGCTCTGCTTCAACGCCGTTGCGGTTATGGCTTTTGCCGACGGCGATGAACCCGAAGACCCGCCCGAAGAACCGCCCGAAGAATGCCAGCACGATTTTCAGATGATGGAAATAGTTGATGGAACCTGCTGTGAAGAGGGCTATGAACGCTATGAGTGCATGTTTTGCCCCGAAAGTTACGACGCTCCCACAGGCTACGGCGATCATCAGATTGTAGACGGCGTATGCATTTACTGCGGCCTCACAGAAGAGCAGATATACGGTGACCACATACTCTACGAAGGCAAAAATGAAAATGTCGCCATTTACTCTCACGAAAATGTCGAATACACGTTTGCCGCAGAAGAAAGCGGAGTCTATGAGATTTACTCCGAAGGTGACTATGACCTCCTCTGCTTGCTTCTTCACGGCGGTGACGAGATTGCCCGGGACGATGACAACGGAGAAAACAACAACTTCAGATTCGAAGCAACACTCACAGCGGGAGAAACCTACACTTTATACTTTGAATCCTACGACGGTATTTGCCTGAGTGATATTTACATTATAAAAATTGCAGAAGGCAGGCTCTCCGAAGGAGATAATACAAATGTCAGTGTTCCGTCCGGCCCGGAAACTTATTACGCATTTACCCCCGAAACGAGCGGAGACTATCTGATTTACTCCCACACCGAAACCGATCTTGATTCCAGATGCACCATTTACTATCAGGGGGAACAGATTACCTATAACGAGGACGGCGGAGAGGGGCGCAACTTCAAAATTCAAACACCTCTTGAGGCAGGCAAAACATATATCCTCGGGCTTCGTTCCTGGAGCGGCAATATTGAGATTAATGTCTTTATTTCAAATGAAAATCCGGTAACCGACCGCGTGCTCTGCGAAGGCAAAAATGAAGATGTTTATGTTTATAACTCCGGATACTCCGAATACACCTTCAACGCAGCAACAAGCGGAACCTATTCGTTTTACTCCGACAATAATACCGGCAACGAACTCTTTTGTGTGGTTTATTACAACGGCAGCGATATTGCCTCCGGCAACGGCACCTCACAAAACGGCTGCGACTTCAGTTTTAAAGCAAACAACATTACGGCAGGAGAAACCTACACTGTCAAGCTTTATTCTTACGGCGAAAGCTGCACGATTGATGTATATATTGTTAACATAAGCGGCGACGTGGTGCTCAGCGAAGGAGCAAATAAGGATATTTACATTTCATCCGATTACGACAGGCTCGTTACATTTATTCCCTCCGAGAGCGGCACTTATACCTTTTACTCCGATAATCATAACGGTCCCGACCCCAAACTCGGGTTCTATGAGAACGGCCAAATGATTTCCGGAGATGACGACAGCGGCGGAGACCGCAACTTCAGATTCACCGCAGACCTTGAGGGCGGCAAAACCTACACCGGCATACTTCACTCTTTCAGCAGCGAAACTGCCCCGATTGATATCTATGTTGTCCGTGCCGTGAGTTGTGCAATAAATATATCCGACAATATAGATTCAGATAAACTCAGAATCAGCACCGACGACAGTGTGATTTCCGATTTCACCAATCTCACCGCATATGCCGGCGATTACATTTACCTTGATTACGACACCGGAAGCAGTCAGTCTGTTACGGGCTGGACCGTGACCGATGAAAACGGTGACGAAGTAGAAGTGACGCTGTATAATTCCTACTGGCGCTTCGCAATGCCCCTGTCGGATGTCACAATAGAATCCGTTACCCTTGCCGATAACTACATAATCTATACCGACATTGATAACAGCGATATTGATTTCACAGCCACCTACGCAAACGGCGAGAATATCGGCAGCAACCCCGACGGCGCAGGCACTCCCGCAGGCTCGGAAGTGATGATTGTCTTTGTCTGCCCCATGGACCTTCAGCCCGATATGAACAACTTCGCCCTTACGGCGTACAGCACCGGCGATGATGTTGATTTTGAAGTTGTTCCCTCAGTGGGAAAGGGTTACCCGTATTCGGCTTATGAACTCACTTTCACAATGCCCGCAGACGACGTTACGGCGTCTTTCGGCTTCAAGGCCAAAACATACGATTCAATCACAACCGGCTTAAACGAAATCGAAGCGGAAAGCGACATCGGATCATACTTCTATTCGTTCACTCCCGAAAAGAGCGGCATTTATGTATTCGCCTCCGACGACATTCAGCCGTTCTATGTGACCGTGACAGACGATTACGGCAGCACTCTCAATCCGTATGACTTTGACCATCAGGATGAGTTCAAACTTACAAGAGGCAATACCTATTATGTCCGCGCAACGATGAACGGACTTTCCGAAGCGGAACTTTCGGTTTCGCTTCTTGAGGAGATTCAGGATTACAATGTAACCGTGGCAAATGTAAGTCACGGCACAATAACCGTAAAACCCGAAGTTGCTTTTGAAGGCGATTATATTGAAATCAATTATGAGCCCGACGGCAGCTACGGCCTTGCCTCTCTCACAGTCACCGACGCCGACGATAACGAAATAGCGCTTCTGGATTCCAACGCGCTTCAGTTCGTTATGCCCGCCTCCGATGTTACCGTCAGCGCTGCATTCGGCAAAACCTATAATATAACCGTTACCGGCGACAAGGTATTCGGCGCGGCAATCTCAAGTGAGCTTGTTAACTACGATCCCTACTCGGTTTCGGAAATGGCGGCAGGCACAGAAGTCTGTGTGCTGCCCAACATTCATCCCGCTTACAGCCTTGATATGTTCGAGGTTACAACGGCAAGCGGAGAAATCGTACAGGCAGAACTCCGTGATGTATCCGCCGGTATGGGCGGTCTCGTTCCCATTATCCAGCCCACAGAGCCCGAATGGGCAATCGTGTTCACTATGCCCTCAGAGGATGTCATTGTTGATGTTTACGCAGAGGAAGATGATGACGTAATCGTTCTTGAGGAAGATGTTCCCTCAAGTTTCACTTATGACTCAAGCAACAATAAAGCCATATTCAAATTCGTTCCCGAAGAAAGCGGCACTTACAATATTTCCGGCATTTCTTCATCCGAAACCGCTTACTTCCTCTCCATTTATGTTGACGGTAACGGCGTCCCGCTGGTCGGCGACGAAACAATCCCCGGCGGCCGTGATATCAACGCCACTTTCAGCGTATCAAAAGGCTCGGTCTGCTACGCGGTAATCTACTCATTTTATTCCACAGCCACTTTAACCGTTACGGCAACAAAGACGGCAAGCCTTGATGATAACGACATTACCGTTGACGCATCTCTCGGCGGCACGATAACCGCCCCCGCAAGCGCCGTTTACAAAGAGCGCGTGTGCATCAATGTCGCACCCGACGCAAACTTCACCTGCGATGATATAATCATCACAGGCGATGTAACCGGCACAAATTATGATGTCTCCGAATACTACGGCAGGTATGTATTTGAAATGCCCGACGAAGCTGTTACCCTGAGCGGCGTCTTCACTGCAGTGCCCGTACTCGTGGGCCACAGCCTCACCCTTGCCGGAGATATAGGCCTCAACTTCTATTTCTACTATACCGACGCGAGCGAAGACGACATTGTTGTATTCAGCTTCAACGGCGAGGAAACGATTGTTCCCATAGACCTTAATGATTATGACGATGAAACCGGCGCGTATAAATTCACATTTAATGTGGCTGCCGCCGATGCCGCTGAGGATATCCTCTGCTGGTATGAATCACCCACCGCATATTCGGAAGACGATTATTATTCGGTAAATCAGTATATCGCCGAGTCCGGAACCATTAACGACGATAACCTCAGAAACCTGATGGGCTCGCTCGCCGAATACTGCTACCGCGCCAACAGGCTCTTCAAACCCGAAAGCGACTTCACAAAAGCGGAAGTTGAAGGCTACAGTGATACCATAGACAACGTTGATCCCTTAATTATTTTGGAAAATGCTCCCGAATTCCACAATTTTGAAGGCGGAGTAAACTATGTCGGCATGAGCCTTGTGCTCCGCACAAAGACGGCGCTGAGAATCTATTTCGGCCTGCCCGAAGGCAAGTCAATCGATGACTATACATTTATGGCCTACTGTCCGAATACCGACACATCGCTTGACCTGAATCCCGTAAGGAAAGGCTATCTCTGGTACATTGAAATATCCGATATCGCCTCCGCCGAACTTGATAATTATTATTACATAATCGTAGACGGCGAAAACGGAGACCCGGCCAACTCATGGAACGTCAGCGCGCTGAGTTATGTGTGCCAGGTGCACGAAAGAGAAGATGATTTCAGTGAAGAACTGGTGAACACCTGCATGGCACTGACGAAGTATAATGATTACGCCAATATATACTTTAACGCATAATCCGGTCGGGACATAAAAGGCGAAAATCGAAAAGACAATAGAGTTAAAAAGGACTGCGAGTGTAAAAACTCGCGGTCCTTTTTGCAGTATAAAGCACCGCAGCATATTTCTTTGCTGCGGTGCTTGTTATGACGTTTTAAGTGCGCATCAGCAAAAAATGTCCCCTGCCAAAAGACAGAGAACATTTTTATTTTGTTCTTTTATTCGTTTTCTGTTTCTTCCTGTGTTTCTGTTGCCTGATTTGCCTGCTCCATGGCTTTTCTGTTTTCAAGCACGGCTTCGTGGATATCCTGCTTGCGTTTGCCCGTAAGTCTGAAGAAGAAATAGGGCACGCCCGCGAGGAACATCATAATACCGTGAACGACGGTGTAGAAGAAGAGCATGAGAATCTTGGTTTTGAGCGACTGCTCGGGATTCGGTATGAGGTCGGTGGGCTGAATATACTGAATAATCGAAGCGTCGCCGTAGAGAATTCTCGGAGCGAGGGCTGTGGCTATGGTGCCGCTGATAAGAGTGCCTATGCCGACCACAAACGGCAGAGAGGCGTCAAGGCGTTTGCCCGTTTTAAGTTCAAGGTCTTCAAGCACATCCGCCTGGAACATATTGGGCAGCAGGTTCGACGCGCCGAACTGCAGGCCGATGAGGAAGAGGAAAACTATGAACACTATCTGAAGTACAGACGAGCCGTTTTTGAAATAGGTGTAGCCCACGAGGAAGGCGAGCGTGTTGATAATAAGCGAATAGATGCCGCTCGCGATGTAAAGCACCTTTGAGGTGAACTTCTTGAGCAGGAAATTTATTACAAGCATACCTACCGCTGTGCCGATGCCCGTAGGCAGGCCGAAAAGCAGGTATTTGGAGGTTGAGCCGAGCAGCGCCGCCGCAAGGAAAACGCCCATATAGGTTGAAACTTTTCTGAAGTTCTTGAGAAGTTCGCTTATTATGATAACCCAGGCGTGAGGATTGACAAGCACTTCCTTGAAGCCGATAAGCGGGTTTTCTCTCTTTTTGGTGTAAACGATTCTCTCTTTTGTGAGCCTTATGCCGAAGAGCATTGTCAGTATGCCGACCACCGCGCAAAGGGCGGCGCCTATGATATACTGAGTGGCTTCGTTTTTCCATATAAGGCCTATAACGAGTATGATTACAAGGGGCGCGGAGTTGCCTACGGCGGAGGAAATGCTGCGGAAAGACATAACCGTGTCGCGCTCTTTCATATTGGGCGTGAGCACCACGGCGAGGTTATTGATTGTGCCCGCAAAATGCGAAAATACTCCGAAGAGAATTGCAATCGCGGTAAGGTAGGCTATAAGCAAAGCGCCGCCTGCTTTTACTATCGGGGCGGGGGTTATGAAGGTGAGCACAAGCAGCACACCCACGGGCACCGCGCTCGCGAGGATAAGGGGACGGAATTTGCCGCCCTTGCCGATTTTGCGGTTGTCGATATACATCGCGATCAAAAAATTGAGGAAAAACGGGATAACGCTTATGAGCGTGTTAAACAGTGAGGTCTGCGCCGATTCGAGTTTGAGCACGTTTACGAGATAAGCGCTTCTGTACGACTCGAGCATACCGGTCATGCAGGTGTAGAAGAAAACTGCGGTAAGATACGCGATAAACTCGGATTTTCTTATCTGCTTTTCTTCCTGCGCGGGGGCTGAACTTAATACTGTTGCGTCAGACATTTTATATCCTCTCTTTCGGAAGTTGATAAACTTATTATACTTTATCCGCGCCGTTTATGCAACGAAAAAAAGCGAAAAGATATAACCGGCGTTTTTTACGGAAAATTTATTTTCGATATTGAAATATCTATTATGATATTATATAATAGACTTTAGCATAATAAAGCGAAAGATTTTAAGGATATATTTTAATCAAGGAGTGTGGTCAGTTTGAAGAAAATGCAAAGAAAAGCTTTATCCGTGCTGCTTGCCCTCGTTATGATTCTGGGCGTGACGGCACCCGCGGCTTTTGCCATCACAGATGCGAATATCGATGTCGCCAAAACGCTTGTTCTCGGCGAGCCCGTAAGGATAGAGAATTCGGCAAATGAACAGGGGAGACATTTTTATTTTAAGTTTACCCCTTCGCAGACCGATGTGTATCTTTTATATTCTTTTGACAGTTCCAAAGATCCCGATGCGATTGTATGGAAAGACAAGTACTCAAGGCTTTCAACTTTCTCAAATACGGGAGACTTCCGAGGCCAGCTCACTCTCGAAGCCGGAAAAACCTATTATATTGAAGTTTATAACTTCGGCTCGCTGGGTTACGGCTGTTTTTCCTTTGCGCTGATTCAGTATCATGTTTTCAGCAGCTGGGAAGAGGAGAATACCATAGCGACCTGCACACAGCCGGGCATAAGCACCGGTTACTGTAACTACTGCGGAGCAACTGTTGAGCGCAACACACCGGCACTCGGCCATTCGGTTCCTTATTCCGGATGGACCAGGACTCAGGAGCCGACCTGCAGCGAAGAAGGCATTGAAGAGGGAACATGCTCCACCTGCCAGGAAACCGTTACCCGTAACGTGCCCAAAACCGCTCACACCGTCGACTTGTGGACTACAGTTCAGAGCCCCACCTGCCTGGAACCCGGCTCTGAAGAAGGCGAATGCTCTGTGTGCGGGCAGACGGTGACCCGTTCCACCGAGGCAAACGGCCACTCCTGGGGCGACTGGGCAACAACAAATGAGCCTACCTGCACGGAAGACGGCTCGGAAAGAAGAACCTGCAACAACTGCGACAGTGAAGAAACAAGCGTTGTTGCCGCGCTCGGCCATAACTGGAGTGAAGCAACTTCCAACGGCGACGGCACGCACACTCAAACCTGCGGCCTCTGCAGCCTGACTGTGTATGACGAACCATGCACTTACTCCACAGTCAAAGAAGGCGGTTTTATAAAATATACCTGTGATATATGCGGCTACAGTTATACTGAAAGCTCAGCAACTACAAATTCTGTTGCACTCTGGGATTTTGAGCAGAATACCGACGGCTGGGCCTTTACGGATGCAGACGGCGACAACAGCACCTGGCAACACAGAGCCAACTCTACATCATATTCACATAACAGTAACTCCTGTCTTTATTCCAGATATTGCATGAATACAACTGTTGATAACCGGGCAGTTTCTCCCGCGTTTTCGCTGGCCGGTTTATCCAACGCAAGCCTTTCGCTCTGGGCAAGAAGCCAAAACACCAGCACTAGTGAGCCCTTTATGCTTTATGCAGGCACAACCAATAACTTCAGCGAAATGACCGCTCTCACACAAGAGCCGATTGTTACTGATACTACATATACCGAGTATACTGCCGACCTTTCCGCTTTTGCCGGTCAGCCGGAAGTCTATATCGCAATCCGCCACTGCGGTGTTCAGGACGGATGGTATCTTTATGTTGACGATGTCGCAATAACATACGATATACCTGCGGAATGTGACAACCATGTGCTCTCTTTTGTGCCTGCCGTAGAGCAGACATGCACATCCGACGGTAACGCGGCATACTATGTCTGCAGCACCTGCCACAGAGCATACTATGACGAGGAAGGCACACAGCCGGCTCTTCCCGGCGATATACTCTTCCCCGCGCCCGGCCACAACTGGAGCGAATGGGCAACAACCGATGAGCCCACCTGCTTGCAGGCAGGCTCGGAAAGCAGGACCTGCTCCCGTTGCCAGGAAAGCGAAACGCGCACTGTTGCCGCGCTCGGCCACGCATGGAGCAGTTGGGCAACAGAAGACGCACCCACCTGCACACAGGCCGGCTCGGAAAAAAGAACCTGTAACAACTGCGGCGGTGAAGAAACACGCGTTGTTGCCGCTCTCGGCCACGACTTCAGCGGCGAAACTGTTTCCGGCAATGACGGCACTCATACAACAGTATGCGGCAGATGCAACGAGAGCATAACCGAGCCCTGCGCTTACAGCAGAAAAGTAGAAAACGGAGTTGCCAGATGCACCTGCACGCTTTGCGGCTACACATATACAGAAGTCACCGAGGAACCCGGAATAATAGCCTTCTGGGACTTTGAGGAGAATGCCGAAGGCTGGAACGCCATAGATCTGGACGGTGACGGCAAATCCTGGACCCGCTATTTCAACAGTTCATCAAATCAATATGCACATGAAGGTCACGGCTACTTTTCTTCATCATTTTGTTTTAACACCAATGTTGATGACTGGGCTGTTTCACCCGCATTTTCACTGACAGGAATGACGAACGCAAGCCTTTCGTTCTGGGCAACAGCCAGCAGTTCCTATAACGCCGAGCCTTTTATTATTTACGCAGGCACAACTGGTGTTCCTAACGAAATGACCGCTCTCACAGATGTCATTGAACCTACGACAACATACAACGAATATACCGCCGACCTTTCCGCTTTCGTCGGTCAGCCGGAAGTCTATATCGCAATCCGCCACTGCGAGGTTCAATACGGATGGGCTCTGTATGTTGACGATGTCAAAATATCATCCGAATCGCCGGCAGCATGCGACAGCCATGTGCTGACTCTCGTGCCCGCCTCTGAGGCCGCCTGCTTAACCGACGCTCTGCAAGAGCATTATGTGTGCGATACCTGCGGCAGACTCTTCCTTGATGCCGAAGGCTCACAGCCCGTTCTGTATTCCGATTTGATTACAAGCGCCGCGCTCGGCCACGCATGGGGCAGTTGGGAAACAGCGAACGCAGCCTCATGCACAGAAGAAGGTTCGGAAATCAGAGCCTGCACCCGCTGTCAGGCAGCCGAAACCCGCGTCACTCCCGCTCTCGGCCACGACTTCAGCGGCGAAGCTGTTTCCGGCAATGACGGCACTCATACAAAAACCTGCATCAGATGCAGCCAGGAATTAACAGAACTCTGCATTTACGAAGAACGGACAGAAAACGGAATTTCCAAACATACTTGCACGGCTTGCGGCTATTCATATATTGAAAGTGTCACAGGTGAGTCTCTGATTGAAGGCTGGTATTTTGAGGGAGAAGCGGACGGCTGGACGTTTTATGATGCGAACGAAGACGGATCCTGCTGGGAACTTGTCGATGAAAGCGACAATTCAAAATATACAGCTTATGAAGGAAGCGGTCTGATCCGGTCATCTTCATTCGACAACGTTTTTGGCCCTTGCACACCCGATAACTGGGCTATTTCTCCCGCCTTCTCACTGAATGGCTGCATCGGAGCTACTCTTTCGATTTATGCCGGTGGTGCCGACTCCTCCTGGAGCAATGAAGTATTTGCTCTCTATGCCGGCCCCGCCGACAATATGGTAAAAATAAGCGATGATATCACCACCGAATACGGCTATATCAATTACCGCGCGGATTTCTCGCGATTTGCGGGTCAGTCCGGCATCTGCGTTGCCATCCGCCATTACAACTGCAACAATGAATATCATCTGCTGGTTGACAATGTTGAGATTTACGGTGTGATGACTGCGGACTGCGAGCACGAACTTGTGCTTGTGCCTGCAAACGATGAAGCGACATGCACCGAAGGAGCGCACAGCGTTGACTTCTACCGCTGTTCAAAATGCGGCAGAACCTATCTTGACGCACAGGGTGCTCAGCCCGTGCTGCTCAGCGATATTACCGAAGGCTCCGCTCTCGGCCACGAGTGGGCTGTCTCCGGAGACTGGACCTGGGCTGACGATTACAGCAGCGCGAGCGTCACTCTCGAGTGCGGCAGATGCGGCGCGGAGCAGACTCTGAGCACAAACAATATCACTATGCTGGGTATTGACGACACCAGAACTTATACTGCCAATCTTGATTATGACGGCGAAACATTCAGTGATTCGGTTACCGTTACAAAGCGCACGGTTACATTCATTGACGACGCAGAAAACAACTCCGTATATGATGAATATGACGCCTGGGGCGATGTCGCAATCAGCGCACCCGCAAGCGACCCCGAAAAAGGCGGATATGTATTCGGAGGCTGGTATGCGCCCGACGCCGAAACCTACGGCTGGTATTTTGATGACGACGGCGTATACGGTATGGATGTATTAAACTCCGAAACCCAGATAATTGAATTTATTCCCGCATATGAGTTCCTGAACAACTGGACCGAAAGCGGTGCCGACTCGCTGTTCCGCCTTTGGGATTTTGAAAATGACAAGGTAAGCAGCGACACCGTGCTTTTCGCCAGATGGTATGCCGAGCAGCCGGTTACGGTAGCCGCTCACAGCCTTACGCTCAACGGAGATATAGGCCTTAACTTCTATGCCGCCATTGAAAACGTACGCACCGACGCTTATGCGGTGTTTACCGTTGACGGCAAGGAGGTAACCTGCCCGGTTAACCTTAACGATTATACCGAGGAAAACGGCGTTAAATACTACAAGTTCTCCTGCAACGTAACGCCCTCACAGATAGACACGGAAATATACGGTATAATCTATAACGGCGATACCGCAAGTCAGCCCTTCAGTTATTCGGTGCACGACTATTTCGACGATTTGCTCGCCGATGAAGAGCTGAGCAGTAACGCAGCCCTCGTTGATCTTGCGAAAAGTATTGAAAGATACGGCTACTACGCAAACGAACTCTTCGGCTATGACGACAACTTTGTACAGCATTCACTGTTTTCAGACGCGGGTATGAATGATATAACCGCCGAATGGCTCGCGCAGGATCAGCCCGTTTATGACAATACGGAAAACGGAGTTTCCTATTACGGCTCGAGCCTTGTGCTCCTCACAAAGACTTCCTTCCGCCACTACTTCACCCTGCCCGAAGGCAAATCGATTGACGACTTCACCTTCAGTCTCAGCAAGAGCGATGATGAAGAAATCCCGCTTACACCCGTAAAGAAGGGCTCGGGATACTATGTTGAGATTTCCGGTATTCCCGCAGCGGAAATCAGCAAAAAGCAGCTGGTCCTTGTGAAAGACGCGAACGGCGATGTTGTGAATACCTGGAACGCTTCGGTGCTCAGTTACGCTTATGCGGCTCTCAATGCAAATATCAGCGAAGCACTCAACAACGCTGTCAAAGCGCTTGTGCTCTACTATGTAGCGTCAAGCAACTACTTCTATTCACAGCCCTGATTAAAACTCAATAACACACTTTAGTTAACAAATCCCCGATGCACAATGCATCGGGGGTTTTCTTTATATAATGATGCTTATTTTAATGTATTGATTTTTGAAAAAACAGATAGTATAATAATATGTGTATTTTGAACAAATACTGTTCACTTTTTACTATGTTTTTAGAAATAATAACAGATACCCGTTATCTGTTCAGGAACGGTTTTTAATCTCAACGGAGGTGTATCTTTGTGAAAAGGATGAGAAAAACTCTTGCCGTAATCATCTCTCTGGCGATGATTGTGGGCCTGTTCGGTATTGTGCAGGTGTCGGCGACCACCGAGACCGTAAGCAGCATTGAGCGGCTCATACAGATCAGGGATGATATCAACAGCGGCGCGCGCACGGACATTGACGAAATCATCATCACCGGCGATCTTGACTTCGAATCCTACGCCGCAACCCACTACGGTGCGGACCCGAATGTTCTGTATGTTGACGGCAACTATGTGTATAACTGGGAGCCGATATGGCAGTGGAGCGGGCGCCTTCACAGCCAGTCGGGCAGCGTCACAATACGCAACCTTTACATTGACCCGATGGCGGCTGTTACCGATGACGGCACCGGCAATTTCACGCTTAACTGGAGCCAATACGAGCTCAACAACATCGGCTTCATTTCGGTGCTTGGAGGCAACAGTGAAATTTACGGCATAAACCTTCAGGTGAAGCACATTGAGGGCCACCATAATGTTGCGGCCTATGTCGGCCGGTTTGAAGACGGCTATATACACGACTGCGAGCTCAGCTCAACCGGAAGTCTGCTCAACTACGGCAAATGCGGCCTTATTATAGGACTTGCGGGCGTAGGCGGCTTTGCGGGCGCGGCCATGGATATGGGCGCCGGCCAGACTTATACCGACACCGATGAACTCGGCCTTACCACAGGCTCGGGCGTTGCAAAAACCGTGATTGAAAGATGCACGGTTGACCAGACCGTTCAGATAAGGGCTGTCACTCTTGACTACCTCGCCCTGCCGGAGTATTATTCAACCTTTATGAACCCGAATCAGAGCCATGGTTACATCGACGGAAACGGCAATGTGGTTTACCCCGGCTACACCGGATATACGGATATTGTGAGCGGCCTTGTCGACGTTACCGAAGAAGCGCTGGATGCATCAAACAGGATCTTCTCGCTGAATATTTTCCCCGGCAGTCCGTTCTCATACAAAGAATATGTGTACGTAAACGGAGTTTTGCAATACGACAACAGCGGCAGTATCCTTGAACAGCATTATCAGGATGTAGGCGGCTGCTTTGCAGGCGGCATCTGCGGTATAGCGACGGATAACGGTGTTCGTATTCACGACTGCGAAAACAACGGCTATGTAAGAGCCATGATTATGGGCGCGGGCGGCATTGCAGGCATAACCGTGCACAGCGCCATGATAACGGATTGCAGAAACACCGATAAGGCTTATGTAGCGGGCGGAACTTTCTGCAATTCAAGATACCTTCAGACCATACTCGATGGCAAAATGGATAATGAAATCATAAATCAGCTTTATGAAATCAACGGCAACCACGGCGACGACCATCTGGGCTATGACTTTAACCATGACGGCGCCTTTAATGACGCAGACCTTGATTACTGCTGCAGCGACGATGTCGGCGGAATTGTGGGACTCGGACTTGCCGGCACAATAATCGAGCGATGCAGTAACGAGGGCTATGTTGAAACCGAAGGCCGTGCGGGAGGCATCGCCGGACGCCTTGACGGCCCGTACAGATACGAATATCCGGGTGTTTCGCCCTGCTGGTACAGCAGAGTAACCAACTGCTTTAACACCGGCCATGTTTACTCCGATACGGAGACAGGCGGTATAGTCGGTCTTTCAAGCATGTATTACGAAGAAACCGCTCACTACACCGATACAGTAAATATTATCTGCCCCTACTGCGGTAACGGATCGGGCACAGAAACCGTGCACGGCTTCTGCGACAATACGATTGAAAACTGCTACAACATCGGTGAAGTGGAAAACTGCAACGCAGGCGGACCTCCGCATAATCTTACCGGTCACCTGTCATACGGCGGTATTGCCGGCACCAATCACGGCGTTATTTCAAACTGCTACAGCTGGGCGGATTATCTTATTGAAAGCCGCATTCCCACCTACGCTTCAATCTGCGGCGATAACTTCGGCCTGATTGATCACTGCTTCGGCGGCACTCCCGTTGCGCACTACTCCGGCTCAATCCCCAACAACGGAAATCCTCAGGGACTGACTCCGGGCATCTGCACAAACTACAGGCAGTTCAGTTTTGCCACGGGTGTTCCCGCGACGATACAGCCCGGCAATATCAGCGGCAGCACCGATATGAAAACGGAGCTCAACGCTTTTGTAACAAGCCACCATTACGGGCGCTATCAATACGCCTTTATGGAGTTTGCTTACGCAGATTATCCGTATCTTCTCTGGGTTGACGATGTGCAAAACGGCTATATACCTTTCGGCAAATCATATCCCGACACAACCTCTTCAACCGCAGATTATACCAGATACAATGTATCCATTCCGAGGACATATGCTCCTGTCGGTTATTCGCTTACTCTTGACGGCGATATCGGTATGAACTGCTATATCGCGATTGACGAGCCGCTGGATGACTGCCGCGCCGTATTCAGCGTAAAAACCCGGACCGGAACAACGGAATTCGTTTCATATCTTGACCCGGCAAAATTCGACTATGCGGACGGCACGCTCTGTTACAAATTCACCTGCCCCGTAGCCGCCGCGCAGATAGACTGCGAAATCAAAGGCTATGTGATTAACGGCGAAACGGTCGGCGATATATTCACCTGCTCGGTCAATGAATACATTGACCTTGCAAACAACAGCCCGGAGTATCAGAACAATCAGGATCTTATGAACCTTATGGGCTCGCTCGCCGATTACGGATACTATGCAAATGCAATGTTCAGGGCAAGCGACGACTTTGAGGCGCCGGCTGCTGTGGGTAATTATTACGACGACCCGTTCAGAGTCACTTCCGCAGACCTTGCTGCCTACGGCAACAATGAAATAACCGACGGTGAAAACGGCGTCGACTTTTACGGCTCGAGCCTTGTGCTTCTTTCCAAAACATCGCTGAGATATTACTTCACAGTACCAAAAGGCAGATCGATTGACGAATTCGCTTTCAGATACTATGCCGAAGGTTCGGAAGAAAAAATCACAGTCGATCCCGTACAGAAGGGAAGCCTCTGGTATGTTGAAATAGCGGGAATCGAATCGGATAACCTTGACAAGACATACTTCGTGGAGGTTACCGACGCCGACGGAAACGATGTATGCAACCGCTGGGGTTACTCCGCTCTCGCCTATGCCTATACGGCACTGTATCTTTACGAAACAGAGCAGTATAATGTGAGACTTGCGTTAATATGCAAAGCACTTTATCTGTATAATGTTTATGCGGACGCATACTTCAGCAACTGATAACAATTAATCACGTATGCCGTGTGAGCGCGAAAGCGTTCACACGGCTTTGCTTATTTCACTTTTTACGTTGCAACTTGCCCCTGCGCGTGATATCATTAATTGAAAATAAAAATGAACGGCGGAATGATTATGCTGAAAATTCTCAGAATACTCGTATCTCTTTTTGTAAGCGCCGAAATGATGTTTACGGGCATCGGCGGTGTTTTTTCGCGCCCCGAAGCGCCCGCGAAAGAGACAGGAAGTTACACGCAGTATGTTAACCCGTTTATCGGCACGGGCGGCATACCCTGGGCGTGCGCTATGCTCAGCCCTGCAGCCTGCTATCCTTTCGGCTGTGTGAGAGTCGGGCCCGACACCTGCGCCGTCGGTGGCACCGCGGCGGTGAAGACAAACACCTCCGGCTACTATTATGAGCACGGACATATGCTCGGCTTCAGCCACGGCAGGCTTTCGGGCACGGGCGCAAGGGACTACGGCATGTTCAGGATAACTCCCTGTGTAAACGGCAAAAAGCCTTCCGCCCTCCCCTTCTCACATAAAGACGAAACGGCGTATCCGGGTTACTACTCGGTTTACCTGCCCGCCTGCGGTGCTCTTTGCGAAATGACAGCGGCATCCCACAGCGCAGTTTACAGATTCACCTTTACCTCCGCAAGCCCTTCGGTATATATTGACGCCTCCTCCTGCATAAGCTCGGGCAGGACGGAAAACGCATCCGTCACACCCGGTGAAGACGGAAAATCACTGACCGCCGAAACAACTCTCTTCGGCACATTCACCGGCAGATATCAGGGGCTCCCTGTATATCTTTACGCCGAATTCGACACTCCCGTGAGTGAAACGTTACCTGAAGAAAGCGGCGTGACAGTTACCTTTGCCGGTAATGAAGTAAACTTCAGGACGGGCATAAGTTTCATAAGCACCGAAAACGCGAAACTGAATCTTGAAAGCGAATCAGGCGGAAAAGATTTTGACGCCGTGAGAGAAAGCGCCGTAAACGAGTGGGAAAAACGGCTCGGCACCATAGCGATAGAGGCGGACGAAGAAACGAAAGAAATCTTTTATACAGCCCTTTACCGCTCCATGATTATGCCGACCGATTTCACCGACGCAAACGGCGAATACCTCGGCTTTGACAAGCAGGTGCACACGGCGGACGGCTACACCTACAGAACGGATATGTCGCTCTGGGACACCTGCCGCACCGCTCACTCGCTCTACACCCTTATCGCGCCCGACATTCAGCAGGACAGCATCGAGAGTCTTCTCGATATGGCGGATAAAGGCGGAGTGCTCCCCCGCTGGCCTATGGGCGCGGGCTACTCGGGCTCGATGTTCGGCAACCCCGCTAATATTGTGCTCACCGAAAGTTATTTCAAGGGCTTTGACTTTGACGCGGAAAAAGCCTGCGACTATATGGTGAAATGCGCAAACGGGGAAATCGGAGACGGCGACCTTAAAAAGGATATGCAGACATATAATCAATACGGCTACCTCCCCGACGATATGACGGACAGATACTCCGTTTCAAAAACTCTCGAATACAGCTGGGAAAACGACGCGGTCTCGCGCCTGTGCTCCGCACTCGGAAGGGATGAGGACACGGATATTCTCGCACGGCGCGCAGGATACTATAAGAATATATGGGATAATGACAGCAAATACTTTATGCCGAGAAACGCGGACGGGACATTTGAAAAAGTGACAACCCGCATCACCTCGTTTTTTGACGACATCTTCGGCACGCACTTCTTCAAGGCCTTCTGCGAGGGCGGAGCAAATCACTGGCGCTGGAGCGTACAGCAGAATGTGAAAGGTCTTATTGAACTTTTCGGCTCGAAGGAATATTTTGTTTCGGAACTTGAAAAGTTTATGAAAGACGCGTCTCTGAGCCGCGCGGCTCTCGACCCGGGCGCGGGCTACTGGATAGGCAATCAGCACGATATCCATACGCCCTGGCTTTTCACCGATGCGGGCAGGCCCGACCTTACGCAGAAATGGGTCAGGTGGACTCTCGCAAACAGATTCAGCACAGATATTGACGGGCTCGACGGCAACGACGACGGCGGCACGCTGAGCAGTTGGTATGTGCTCGCGGCAATCGGTATTTACCCCGTGGCGGGCACGGACAGATACTATGTCGGCTCCCCCTGTGTTGACAGCGCGGTTATAACTCTCCCGGGCGGAAACACTCTTAAGATAACGGCAAATAACAACAGCGGCAAAAATGTTTATGTTTCCCGCGTCACGCTCAATTCTGAGGAAATCGCCGGCGGATTCATCACTCACGAGGCTCTCACAGGCGGCGGAGACCTTGTGTTTGAGATGTCCTCAAAGCCTTGATATATAATAAAATAACGGGCAGATCGTTTTTCGGTCTGCCCTGATTTTTTTGCCAAAAAGCATTGACAAACGCGGAACAACTGTGTATAGTGTATATATACACTGATGCGCACAGTGAGGTACGATATGAACATACTTATCAGCAATTCATCGGGTGTTCCAATCTACGAGCAGATTGAGGAGCAGATCAAAACTCAGATTATGTCGGGGGTTCTGTCCGCCGGCGACGCCCTGCCCTCAATGAGAGTGCTCGCCAAGGAACTGAAAATCAGCATCATCACCACAAAGCGCGCCTATGAGGACCTTGAGCGCGACGGCTACATTGCCAATGTTCAGGGCAAGGGCTGCTTCATAAAGGCGATGAACGCCGATTTAATCAGGGAAAATATGCTCTTTTCAATTCAGGAACTGTTTGAAAAAGCGGTTGACAAGGCTCTGGTGGGCAAAATAAGCCTCGATGAACTCAAAGAAACTCTCGGTATTATTTATAAGGAGAAGGAAAATGGCTGAAAATGTGATTGAATTCAGAAACGCCGTGAAAGACTACGGTGATTTCAGGCTTGATAATATCAGTTTCGCCGTGCCGGAAGGCAGCGTATGCGGCTTCATCGGGCAAAACGGCGCGGGCAAAACTACGGCTATCTCTCTGCTGCTCGACCTCATAAAAAGGGATGCGGGCGAGGTTTACCTTTTCGGTCAGCCCGTTGACGGAAAGCACGCCTCTCTGAGAGAAGACGTGGGCGTGGTCTTTGATGAGATGGGCTTTCACGAGTTTCTCACCGCAAAGCAGATAAACACCATACTCAAAAACTCATACAAAAACTGGAATGAGGAAACCTTCTTCGAAAACCTCAAAAAATTCTCACTGCCCTTAAACAAGCCCTGCGGCGCGTTTTCAAGGGGAATGAGGATGAAACTGCAGATTGCCGCGGCGCTCTCGCACAATGCGAAACTGCTTGTGATGGACGAGCCGACAAGCGGACTTGACCCGATTGTGAGAAACGAAATAATGCAGATTTTCAGGGAATACGAAATGCAGGAGGACCACACCATACTGCTCTCATCCCATATCACGGGCGACCTTGAAAAGATTGCGGACGAAGTTGTATTCATCGACGGCGGCAGAATAGTGCTCGCGGGCAACAAGGATGAAATTCTCGAAAAGCACGCCCTGCTCAGATGCTCAAACGAATATGCCGGCGGCATAAGCAAATCGGTTGTTGTTTACTCTCAGCCGGGCGCCTACGGCACCGAAATACTCGTAAATGATGCCGACGCGTGCAGGAAACTTTATCCCGACGCGGTAATTGAAAACGCGACGCTCGAAGAAATAATGATTTACTATGTAAATAAATCGAAGGCGGGTGCCTGAAATGAAAGGCCTGATTGTAAAAGATATATACTGCCTTAAAAAGCAGCTGACGACCTACGCTTTCATCATTTTCGGAGTGGTCTCGGTGGCGGTTATGTTCATTCTCAGTGAACGGTACGGTAACCTGAGCATGGCTGTATCCGAAATGGGAGAGGCCGGATTTGACATTTCCTCGATTGTAAAGACTTCGGTTATGTTCTTTATGGTGCTGCCGCTCGTATGTACCGGCAACATCGCCGATTTATTCACTTACGACAAAGCCGCTTCTTTCTATAAAACAGCGGCGTCGCTTCCGCTTGGCACCGAAAAACGCGTGCTCTCGAAATTCATAACATCGTTTGTGTTTCTTGCCGTCGGTCTCGCCGTAGATATCGCGATGGCGGCAGTTATCTCGGCTGTATCGGATATAATGTCATTTTCAAAATGCGCGGGTATACTTGTTTCGCTCACGGCGGTTATGGTTATCTTCCTCTCTCTCGTGATAACTCTCAACTACGCGGGGGTGGCACCGCTTTATTCAACTGCGACTCCTCTTGCCGCGGCAGTCATTGTTTTTCTGATTGCGAAAATCAAAGATATGATAACCGCGCTTTCGGGCGATGATTTCAGCAGTATGGCGCGCTTTTTCAGAAGCGTTTTAAACGCGCTCGAAACAAAGTTTTATCTGTTTGCCGCCGCCGCGGCGCTCACCGCCGCCGCCTGCTTCTTCATCTCGGTACGGCTGGCAAAGAGAAAGAGAGGTGTGGCATAATGGGCGGTCTGCTGTATAAAGATTTTCTTGCGGTAAAAGGCAGGAAGACTGTTATCATCATACTTGCGCTTACCGCGCTATTTCTGCTTGCGCGCATTTTTCTGCCCGGCGCGGACACCGAAAACTCCGAGGGCTTTATGTATGACGGCTTCTTGTGGACCGTGCCCGCCCTGCTGACAGTTTCGGGCATATGCCTGCCGTCTTTATGGACGAAATCACTGATTGCCTGCGATGAAAAGAAGCAGATACAGGCAATGATAAAATCCCTCCCCTCCGGCAGAAACTCCCGCATAGCGTCAAAATACATTTTTATCGCGGTTACGGTTTATGCCCTTCTCTCGGCGGAAATCATATGGTGCAAAATCTATTCTTCATTTGCCGGCAATAACAGTTTTTCCACTCTTGTGGAAACGCTCACTTCGTTTCTGATAGTTTTCGCCAGCGCGTCAATACTCATAGCCGGATTTGAACTTCCGTTTTTCATCACACTCGGCAGTAAAAAAGCGACGGCCGTAAAAACCGCGCTGCTCGAATGCCTGTTTCTGCTCGTTATCGCCTGGATTTTCTTCGGAAACCTGGACATTATTGGAAAACTTGATTTATTCGATTTTATCGAATGGGCAAAGAGCCACGATTTTGAAATCAACATTACCGCGGTGCTTCTGCCCGTAATTTCATCGGCGCTCTATTATCTTTCCTACAGGCTGACCTGCCGGCTGAATAAAAACAGGGAGGCGGATTATGACGGATAATAAAGAAAGAAAAATAATTCTCCGCAATCTGCTTATATACCTTGCAGTCACTTTCGGCATTTCGTGGGCTCTCTTCTTCGCGTTTGTCGTTTCCGGCAAGTCTCTGGATTTCGCAGAGAGTGAAGGGGCGGCGGACATCGCGACAACGCTCGGTATGCTCTGCCCCGCCATTGGCGTGATAATCACGAGATTTATCACCAAAGAAGGCTATACCCTCACGGGCGAGGGCTCGATGATGCTCGGCATTGACCTGAAAAACAGAAAATATATTTTCTACATAATCGCAATTCTTCTGCCGTGGATATACTCGGAAGCGGGAAACCTGCTGAAAATTATAATTCAACCCGCCTGCTTTGACAGAGAGTTTTTCCGCCTCGCCGTTCCGGATGCGCGCACCGCTTACATCTACCCGCTCATGGGTATAGTATCCGGAGTTTTCTTTTCGATAGGCGGACTCGGTGAAGAAACAGGCTGGCGCGGCTATATGATGCCGAGAATGATTAAGCTTTTCGGCACGGCAAAGGCGGTGATTATCGGCGGAATAATCTGGGGCATATGGCACTGGCCGCTCACATACGCCGGGCACAACTTCGGCACGGATTATAAAGGCTATCCATTCGCAGGCTTTGCGGCGATGGCTCTGATGTGCGTGATTGACGGCATACTGCTCACCTTTCTCACCGTAAAAACAGGCTCCGTATGGCCTGCGGCAATAATGCACGCCGTAAACAACACAATGCCCTCTGCCCTGCAGTTTTTCATTAACCCCGAAAAAGTCACAGGTATAATGACCGACAGCGTCGTTTCTTTCCTCGTACATTTCACGCCCGCCGCCGTTATCGCAATCGCCGTGCTCGCGGTGTGGCTGAAAAGCGAAAGAAAAGCCAAAACGCCAAAAAAGATATAAAAACAAAGAAGGCAAGCCTCACGGCCTGCCTTCCTTTTGTTTAATTAATCATTTACACCAGTTCGAAGGTGTATTCGGAGTTTACATACCAGTTGCCGGTGAGGTAATTTACGGGCCTGATTATTACTTTGCCTTCGTAAACCTCCATCTGTGCGCCGAGACCCGACCAGGTGATACCGTACTGATTGATTATGCCGTATGTGGGCAGGCTGATGTAGGTTACGCCGTTTACCTGCTCCGCAACAGGCATATCATATTTTTCGCCGACATATTCATTTCTTATGCCGCCGTGCATATGACCGCTGATGTAGAATACGTTATCATATTTTTCGAGTATTTCTTTCACGGGATATTCGTCCTCGGCTATGCCGCTGCCGTCCCAGATTGTATCCTCGCCGTTGATTCCGTCAAGAGGCCAGTGGCAGCAGACGAATACAGGTTTGCCCTCAGCCGTGCCCAGAGCAAGCTGCTCATCGAGGAAGTCGAGCTGCTCCTGAGTCATGCTGATTGCGTCCCAGTGTCCGCCGTCAACAACTTCGTCACCGAGCACGATGAATTTATAGCCGTTTACGTCAATCGCGTAGTAGTTTGACTCGCAGTTGTCGCCGTAAAACTCGTTATGGTATTTCACAACATTTGCGAGCGCTTCTTCACGGGTGATGTCGGTCACATCCCTGTCGCCCGCGTGACCTATATCGTGATTGCCCGCCACTATAATCGCCTGACCGGGGCAGTAGTCTCTCATAATACCGAAGACTTTCGCGAGCGATTCCTCGTCGGCGTAGTTTGTTAAGTCTCCGCAGACCACAACGGCGTCAACGGGAGTTTTGGAGTTGCTCATTCTCCTGAGACCCTGCTTCATAAATCCGGAGCGGAAGGGGTAGTTTGCTTCCACATGCGTATCGGAAATCATCCCGACGTTGAGCAGGCAGTTATCTTCTTTGGTGTCCATCACGGGCAGCCCGATGCCTTTGTAGGGAATCAGCGTCATAAAGAGCGCGAGCAGAAAAGCCTGCGCCTTGTAAATAAATTCAGCAAAACTCATAGCGGTGTGCCTCCCTTTGATTGTTACACCAATATACTACTCTGTTGCGCCGCTGAAATCAAGCAAAAAATCCGTGTTTTCGTCAAATCTGTTTGAAAGATATTTAAGACTGCCGTCGCCTTCGTCGAGCGTGAGTTCGCTTATGTCGCCTACCGAAATCCTCGTGCCGTCGTCGGCGATAAGCGCGCCGCCGACGTCGTCCGTCTTAACAATCGTTTTAAGGGCGGTAACATATTTCCCGCCTTTCTTTTTGCCGTCGGGTATGAAATATTCCACTCTCACGCGCGGCTTGCGGCGGATATTTTCCCGGATAACCCTTACCGTGTCGTTTATCTCATCCCGCTTTTCGCGGGTAAGTTCAAGCGGCTCATCGGTGAATCTCGCGGTTTCGTCGATTATCTCTTCATATCCCGTAAGCGCCGCGAAGGGCGAAAACTGAGCCGCCCGGTCGTGCATACTCATTCGGGTATGCGTCTGCGAGCCCTTGTATTCTGTTTTTATAATATCGGAATAGTCGTTCATTGTTATCCCCTGTGCCCGCCTACGGAGCCGTTTCTCTCAATGGCTGTGGCATCCTCTTCAAAATCGTGCGCCTTCAGAATTGCGTTTCTGCCGTATTTATTCTGAATGCCGATTATCGTATCCTGTATGGCGCGCTCTTTTTCGTTTTTTTCTTTTTTCTCTGCAATTTCTTCCTCGCAGGCAAAGCCTTCAAAGAAATTGAGCTGCTCGTAAATCTGCTCTTTTGCCGCTTTTTCGGTCATAATATGATTTGCGACCACATAGATGCGCCTTACGGTGAGTTCTTTTTCCGTTATCGAGTCAAAAAGTTCAACCGTTTTCTGCATAATCAACTTCGATGAACTTGTAAATGAGCCGAGATTTATTGAGCCGTGCGATTTTTCGGGCGCGGGTCTGCCGTAATGATCCTCTTTTATCCTGCGGGCGCATTTTCCGTCTTTTACGTTTTCATTGTCATAGCAGATGGTCAGCACAATCTGATCCGTCACGAGCCGCTTTTCAACTAGGTCGAGCACGAGTTTATCGGTCATTTCCCTGCAGACGAGTTTCGCCTTTTCAAACGGATAGGGGCGCTTGAGCACCTGCCCTGACGAGAGCGAGCGGCTCTCAGGCGTGTAGCCCTTTATATCCTTCATGCCGACGGGTTCGTATCCCCAGGCGTGGTCAATCAGCAGCTCGGCATTTATGCCGAACATTTTGTAGAACAGCGCCTCGTTCTTTATTGAGCAGCGCGCGACATCGCCCATAGTGAAAAGCCCCACGCGCTCGAGTTTTTGCGAGTATCCCCTGCCTATGCGCCAGAAATCCGTGAGCGGACGGTGATTCCAGAGTTTTTCCCTGTAGGAAATCTCGTCGAGTTCGGCGATTCTCACCCCGAATCTGTCCGCCTTCATATGCTTCGCCTCAATGTCCATGGCGATTTTGCACAGATACATATTGGTGCCTATGCCCGCCGTCGCGGTGATTCCCGTTTCGGCGTAAACCTCGCTGACAAGTTTGCGGGCAAACTCCCGCGCGGTCATTTTGTATAAAACAAGGTAATCGGTGGCGTCAATGAACACCTCGTCAATCGAATAAACGTGGATATCTTCCGGCGCGACGAATCTGAGATAGACTTCATAAATCTGCGAACTCACCTGCATATATTTGTGCATCTGCGGGGTGGCGGTGATGTAGCCGAGTTTTAAGGATTTGTCCGCCTTGAGTTCCCTGTCAGAAAAAGATTCGCCCGAAAACTTTCTGCCGGGCGCGTCCATAAGGCGAAGTCCGTTCACCTCGTTTATGCGCTGAATCGCCTCAAACAGCCGCGCCCTGCCGGAAATCCCGTATGCCTTGAGCGAAGGAGTGACGGCGAGGCAGATAGTTTTTTCCGTGCGCGAAAGGTCGGCGACCACGAGATTTGTATCAAGCGGGTCAAGCCCTCTCTCAACGCATTCCACGGACGCGTAAAATGATTTAAGGTCAATTGCGATATATGTTCTGCCGGTGTCCACTTCTTCACCTCCTTTGGACAGTATGTCCACGCACATATATTATACGATTTGCGCGCTTTTGTCAAGGGGGCGCAAAACATTTGCAAAACTGCGCATTATGTGATAAAATGTCGCCGGAAAGAGAGGGCGGCACTATGATATCAGTTATTGTCCCCGTTTATAAAACAGAAAAATACCTGCGCAAGTGTGTTGACAGCATCCTCGCGCAGACTTATACAGACCTTGAAATCATCCTCGTTGATGACGGCTCACCCGATAACTGCGCCCGGATTTGCGATGAATACGCGCAGAAGGATTCGCGCATAAAAGTTATTCACCGGGCAAACGGCGGGCTCTCCGCCGCGAGAAATTCCGGGCTTGATATTGCAAGAGGCGAATATGTCGCTTTTATCGACAGTGATGATTATATTGACCACGGTTATCTTGAAACCCTCGTCTCCTGCCTCACGGACGGCGCAGATATGGCAATCTGCGGGTTTATTAAGGAAACGGAAAACGGTGAACCAATCACGCTTTACGGCAACGGAAGCGGTGAATCTGTACCGATGAGTCACGGGCAGGCGTTTTCCGCGCTCTGCGGCAGAAGACTTTTCGGCTTTTCCGCCTGGGGCAAACTTGTGCGCAGGGATATTGCCGCCGCTCACCCGTTTCCTGAGGGCAGGCTGTTTGAGGATGTTTTCACCGTCTATAAATACATCGGTGATTCCTGCACAACTGTATATACCGGCAAAGCCGTATATCACTATGTTGCCCACTCCGGGAGCATAACACACAGCGGGTGGAACGGCAGATACTATGACCTGATGGACGCCTCCCGCGAGTTTGTTGATTATATTGATGCCAATTATCCCGCCCTGCACAGCGAAGCGGTTTTCAGATATTTCCTCTCGGCAAACACCCTTTATAAATTTGCTTATTCGAGCCCGGATTTTGTAAAAGCCGTTGAGCCGTGCCGCAAGAGCCTCAGGGTAATGCGGAAAGGGCTTGATATGAAAAAAATACCGGTAAACTACCGCATAAAATTTATGCTGATGATTGTTTCGCCGCGTGCGCACAGGCTGCTTAACACTGTGCTTGCATCGGATTTTGTAAGAAAAATCAGAAAATAACCCGCAGCATATAAAAACGCGCTCATCAAACGATGAACGCGTTTATTTTTTATTTCAGTTTTATGTTGAAAAGTTTTCTGTCCAGGCCGCGCCTGATAATCACGAAGTAGAAAATCGTGCCGAGCGTGAGCATCACACCGAGTTCGCCGAGAGCCACACAGCCGCCCTGAGTGAAGAAACCTACCCAGGTGAAATCGCCTTCGATGAAGAAATGCTCAATTTCCCAGCCGACTATCACGCCGTTCCAGATTGCGGGCATGAGCATTGCGAAGAGCGGATAATTGCCGATTTTCACATCCTTAAGGAAATACATGCACAGCGTCGCGCCGAGAGTGGCAAGCGAGCCGAAAATCATATCCAGCGGAAGACCGGAGCCGATGCTGTAAATGTTTGAGATGATGCACCCGATTGTGAGGCCGGGTATTGCCGCGGGGGTAAAGAGCGCGAGCACATTGAGCGCCTCCGACACTCTGAACTGCACCGCCATGGTGGTGGTGCCCGGCAGGAGGAATCCCTGCGCGTAGGTCAGCGCCGCATAGAGGGCGGCAATCTGAGCCGTGCAGGCGATGAACCTGTTTCTGCTTTTCATGTTAAATTGTCTCCTTAGTTTTGTTTTAAAGCGGAAGGGTATCGCGTTTTCCGCTTAGGTCAGGATGGTTTCGAACTGACGCGCGTATTTTACAGGAAATGAGTGTAAATGTCAAGTAGCACAAGCATATATGCTTGCCGGATATAAACGACACGGATGTATCCGTGCCCTACTGTCATCTTGAGCGAACGAAGTGAGTCGAAAGATCTCCGGATTCCTCGGCAGGCTCGGAATGACAAATCTTATCATCGGCCCTCTTCGCTGTTAAAAACCGTTTGCATTATTTTATATAATATGTTAATATAAAATGAATTACTATAATACATCCGAGGTTTGTTATGTCCGGCAAAAAAGGTGAAATAATTTTCAATATTGCGCGGCTGCTGAATGTGGCGTTTATCGTTTATTCGATTTACTACTGCTTCATTCGGTTCTATAACCCTTTGCTTCCGGAATACTATTACTGGAAGGGCCAGCTGATGATAGTCGCCGTGTTTGCCTTCCTTTACCTCATCTTCGCCGATGTTTACGATGCCTTTGATATACGAACGGGCAGAATTTCCGAAATTCTTTACGGGCAGATTCTCGCCCTGCTGCTGTCGGATACGGTGATGTATCTCGTGATAGTTTTCATCATGAAACGCTTCCCGACCATCGTGCCCGCGCTCGTCACCCTTGCGGTGCAGATTTGCTTCCTGATTGCGTGGTCGTTCCTTTCAAAGAAGGTTTATCTTGCCGCGGTGCCGCCGCTTAAAACCGCAGTTGTGAGTGACAGCGATGCCGGGCTCGATTCAATCATTAAAAGCCATAATCTCGACTTTCAGTTTGAGGTGAGCGCCACGCTGGATTCCGGTTCGTGCGCCGCCGATGTCACCTGCCTGTCGGGCTTTGAGGCGGTGTTTCTCAGCGCCTCCGGACAGAATAAAGACACTATTATCAAATACTGCATCGAAAACGGCATCCGCGTGTTCTTCATCCCCGAGGTCGGCGATATGTTCGTTTACGGCTCGGAAAAGAAGCATATGCTCCACCTGCCTGTTTTTGAGGCGGGCAGATACAGCCCTCCCCTCGTTTTTCTGCTGGTGAAAAGGGCTTTTGATATCATCTTTTCGCTCGCGTTCATCCTTTTACTCTCGCCGTTTATGCTTATAATCGCGCTGGCGGTCAAAGCGTGCGACGGCGGCCCCGTTTTTTACCGGCAGACAAGGCTCACCAAGGGCGGCAAGGAGTTCAGTATTATCAAATTCCGCTCGATGCGAGTTGATGCCGAAAACGGTAAGGCGATTCTCTCCACAGGTGACAGCGACGACCGCATTACCCCGGTCGGCAGAGTGATACGCAAAATCCGCGCGGACGAACTGCCGCAACTGTTCAACATACTTTCAGGCTCAATGTCTTTCGTCGGTCCCAGACCGGAGAGACCGGAGATTGCCGAAGAATACTGCCGCGCGTTGCCCGATTTTTCGCTGCGCCTTCAGGCGAAGGCGGGGCTCACCGGCTATGCCCAGGTTTACGGCAAATACAACACCACGCCCGAAGACAAGCTCAAAATGGATCTTATGTATATCGCCCGCCCCTCGCTCGCGGAAGATTTCAGGATAATTTTTGCAACGATTAAGATTCTCTTTGTGCCGGAGAGCACGGAGGGGTTTGCGAGCAGCGAAGCGGAGAAAAAGTAACGCTATGAAAAAAGTATTGTTCGTTGCCACGGTGGTCAAAACGCATATAATGGAGTTTCACCTGCCCTATCTCAAAGCGCTTAAAGAGGCGGGGTGGGAAACCGCTGTTGCCGCGCGCAATGATTACGAAAACCCGGCAGATTGCGTGATACCTTACTGCGATAATTATTACAATATTGAATTTGAACGAAGCCCGTTTAAGCCGCAAAATATAAAAGCATATAAAGAACTAAAAAAACTGATTGAAGAAAACGATTATGATGTGATTCACTGCCACACTCCCGTAGGCGGCGCGCTCACCCGCCTTGCCGCGAGAAAAGCAAGGAAACGCGGCACAAAAGTTTTTTACACCGCTCACGGCTTTCATTTCTGCAAAGGTGCGCCTATTAAGAATTGGCTCATATTTTACCCTGCCGAAAAATTCCTCTCGCGCTTTACGGATGTTCTTTTCACAATCAACAAAGAAGATTACAGCCGCGCCCTGAAATTTCACGCAAAAGAAACGTTGTATGTACCCGGCGTGGGCGTTGATATTGATAAATTCAAAAACACAGCCGTTGACCGCGCCGCAAAGAGGACCGAAATCGGCGTGCCGGAAGATTGCTTTTTGATTTTGTCTGTCGGCGAACTCAATAAAAACAAAAACCACGAACTGATAATCCGCGCGCTCAAAGAACTCGACAGCCCGGATATTCACTACGCGCTTGCCGGATCGGGTGAACTGCTTGATTACCTGAAAAACCTTGCCGTTTCACTCGGCGTTGAGCATCAGGTGCATTTTCTCGGTTACAGGCAAGACGCCGCGCAGTTATACAAGACCGCCGATGTGCTTGTGCATCCCTCGTTCAGGGAGGGCCTGCCTGTTGCCGTGATGGAAGCACTCGCAAGCGGCCTGCCCGTGATTGCCACAAAAATACGCGGCAGTGCCGACCTCATAGAAGACGGCGTGAACGGATATCTGATTGATAACAGCGTGCCCGCACTCTGTGAAAAAACAAGAGAATGCATAAGCGAAAAAAACAGCGGAAAAATAACCGCCGTTTTACCCGAGAAATATGACGTGAAGTCCGTTGTGGACGAAGTGATGAAATATTACGGCGAGCCGGAGGAAATAAAATGATTCCGAAAAAAATACTTCTCGTCTTCGGCACAAGACCCGAAGCCATTAAAATGTGCCCGCTTGTCAATGAATTGAAATCCAGATCCGGTATTCAAACAGTTGTTTGTGTTACCGGTCAGCATCGTCAGATGCTTGATCAGGTTCTTAAGGTGTTTAATGTTGTTCCGAATTATGACCTCTCAATCATGAGAGAAAAACAGACTCTCTTTGATATTACAACAGCAATTCTCGAAAACATAAAAGCAGTCCTTGAAAAAGAAAAACCGGATATCTGCCTGGTTCACGGAGATACGAGCACAAGTTTTGTCACTGCTTTGGCATGCTTTTATCTGCAAATACCTGTAGGTCATGTTGAAGCGGGTTTGCGCACATATAATATCCGTAGCCCATACCCCGAGGAATTCAACAGGCAAGCCGTTTCAATTATATCCCAATACAATTTTGCTCCAACAGAAAGAGCAAAGAACAACCTGATTAAAGAGGGTAAAAACCCCGGCAGTATCTGGGTAACCGGAAATACGGTTATTGATGCGCTAAAAACGACCGTAAAAGACGATTACCGAAATCCCGAACTTGACTGGGCAAATGACAGCAGATTGATTTTCATAACCGCACACCGCCGGGAAAATCTGGGCGAACCCATGCATAATATGTTCAGAGCAATAAAGCGGGTTTTGAATGAACACCAGGATGTTAAAGCGTTATATCCCGTGCATATGAATCCTGCGGTCAGAGAAACAGTTAACGCCGAGCTAGGCGGTTGTGAAAGAATACATCTCATTGAACCTGTTGACGTTTTTGACTGCCACAATATAATGGCAAGAAGTTATCTTATTCTTACGGATTCGGGCGGAATTCAGGAAGAAGCCCCGTCACTCGGCAAACCAGTTCTGGTAATGCGTGATACAACCGAACGCCCCGAAGGCATAGAGGCAGGAACCCTTAAACTGGTCGGAACGGACGAAGAAACAATATATCAATCCTTCTCGGAGTTATTGTCAGATAAGCAGTTATATGATCAAATGGCAAATGCCGTTAATCCTTACGGTGATGGATTTGCCTGTAAAAGAATCGCCGATATTCTTGAAAACAACTTGTAAAGGAGCCCGATATGATTCCAAAGGTTATTCATTACTGCTGGTTCGGCGGCAATCCTTTGCCCGACCTCGCAATCAAATGTATTGAAAGCTGGAAGAAATTTTGCCCCGATTATGAAATAATAGAGTGGAATGAGAGCAATTTCAATCTTGATGAATGCGTATACGCAAAAGAGGCCTATGAAAATAAGAAATGGGCTTTTGTTACAGACTATGTGCGACTCAAAGTACTGTATGATTGCGGCGGAATTTATATGGATACAGATGTTGAAGTAATAAAGCCTCTTGACAGTCTGCTGGATTATAAAGCAGTATCGGGATTCGAATCGGACAGTCAAATACCCACCGGTCTTATGGCATCTGAAAAGAATCACCCGATGATATATGAACTTCTGCACGATTATGACAACTCTCATTTTGTTTTGGGTGATGGTTCGTTGGATTTAACAACCAATGTGATCCGTATAACAAAAGTTTTTTTAAAATATGGTTTTTCTCCGAATAACGAACGCCAAACAATTAACGAGTTTACTCTACTGCCAAAAGATTATCTGTGTCCGAAAGATTTAAAGACATATCAGGTGTTTATTACTAAAAACACATTATCAATTCATCACTTCGATGGAAGTTGGCTGGATGAGGAATCTGTCTATTATCGTGATTTGAGATTAAAATTGGCAAAAAATATACCCGTATTCCCGGCCAAAATAATTGCTTTATTTGTTACATCGTTAAAGTTTTACGGTCTTAAGTGGCCTGTTTTTATTTCTTTAAAAATAAAAAACTCAATTAAAAACAGAATGTAAAATAACAAACTGATGTTTTTATTGAAAAGGAATAAGTATGGATGTCAAAAATGTTTTATGGTTTTTAAAATATAAAAAAAGCCGTATTGAAGAAACTCAGTGGTTTTTTACAAGTCATAACGGCGATTACAGTGATAATTCTAAAGCCTTGTCAGAAACAGTTCACTTGCTTTATCCTGAAATAAGAATTGTTTGGGGTATTAATAAGACTAAAGATTATGTTTTGCCATCATATATTAAAAGTGTGGTGTTTCAATCTGAAGATTACTATCGTGAAAGAGCAAAATCAAAAGTATTGATTGATAATGTTTACTGTGAAAACGCTTTTGTTTTGTATAAATCTGAGCCCTTAAAAAATCTTGCAAAGGCTATGCTATTAAATGCAACTAAAAAAAAGCAAAAATGCTATGGACTGTGGCATGGCACTCCTTTAAAGAAAATGGGTAGAGATCAATGTGGAAATGAAGATGTATCCGGATTCATATGTAATGACCTCACACTTATTACCGGAAACAACTATACTTCAAAAATAATGGCCCACCTCTCTTTTGACCAAATGGAAATACTGTCTCTCGGTCTTCCCAGAAATGATATTTTGTTTTCTGAAAACACAAACCAAAACGAAGTAAAATCAAAGCTGAGAATTTCCGCTGACAAAAAAGTTCTTTTATATGCTCCTACTTTTAGAAATGACGGAAAAGACACAGACGGAATCAATTTGAAAAGAAGCGGCATTGAGCAATTAGAGTTAATAAATATCGATTCGCTTCTTACTGCTTTTTCCGAGCAATTTGGCGGTGACTGGATATTTGTTTGCAGATTTCATTATCATGTATCTTCAGTTGTTGATTGGGATATGATAAAAACAAAGTATCAAGGAAAAGTAGTATGCGGTAATATTTCAGATGATATGGCGGACTATTTGAAATGTGCCGATGCATTAATTACAGATTACAGTTCAGTTATGTTCGATTTTGCTTTGACAGGAAAGCCCTGTTTTCTTTTTGCACACGACCTGACTAATTATGAATGTCACGAACGTGGTTTTTACATTCCTTTTGAAAAACTGCCTTTTCCTGCTGCACAGACAAACGAAGAACTATTAAAAGTTATAAAAAATTTCGATAAAAAGGAATATACAGACCAAATAACAGAATGTCTTAAGATGCTCGGAAATACCGATGACGGCAAGGCAAGTAAAAGAATAGCAAATTATATTTATGATGAGGTTTATGACAAAAAAGCATCACTTCCTATAAAGAATAATGTTTAAAGCATAAAAAATAATATGTTTTTGATACGGAGGAAAAATGAAAGCGTTAATTCTCGCTGCCGGTCTGGGGCTCAGGCTGGCACCATTGACAAATGATGTTCCTAAAGCGTTAATAAAGGTTAACGGAAAATCAATTATCATTAATCAAATTGAAATCTTATATAATCTGGGAATAAAAGAAATCTATGTCGTTACCGGTTACAAATCGGAATTGCTTGAAGCCGAAATTATTTCCCGGTTTCCGCATGTGTTTTTTTTGCATAACAACGATTATTCAACCACAAACAATATGTATTCTGCGTATCTCGGCAGAGAAAAGATGCTGGGCTCTGGTTTTTTAATGATGAACGGAGATGTGTTTTTTGATCAATCGGTAGTTGAATCGTTGCTTGAAACTGAGTATGAAGATGCTATCGTCGTTGACATAGGTAATTATATTGAAGAGTCGATGAAAGTGGTTGAGGAAAACGGCAAGCTGACTGAAATATCAAAAAGCATTGAGAGAGAGTTGGCTTTGGGTTCTTCGATTGATATCTATAAGTTTTCAGCAAAAAGCGGTGAAATCTTTTTCCGGAAATGCGCTGAATATATAGATAACGGTATAGTTAAAAAATGGAGCGAAGTAGCTCTAAATGATATCCTTAAGATGTGTGACTTTAGGCCGTGCCAATTAAACGGAAGATGGTTTGAAATAGACGACATTAAAGATTTAAAAGCAGCCGAAATAATGTTCAAAGAAATCTAGGAGTTTTGTAATGGGTAAGTTGTTTCAGAAATTCAATAATTTGCCCGTCAAAGTCAAATCATCCATTTGGGCTCTGATTTGCGGTGCCCTGCAAAAAGGAATACATGTAATAACAACCCCGATTTTTACAAGACTGCTTTCCACCTCGGAATACGGTCAATACGGTGTTTTTAATTCCTGGTTTCAGATTCTGACAATTATAGTTTCACTTAATCTTTTTGCCGGTGTATTTCAACAAGGGCTTGTAAAATTTGACAGTGACAAAGATTCTTTTACTTCCTCTTTTCAGGGTGTCACAACAGTCCTTGTTGCAATATGGACTGTTATTTATCTCTCTTTTAAAAACTTCTGGAATGACATCCTCTCGCTCACAACAGTGCAGATGTTGCTTATGCTTCTTTTTATCTGGCTGTCGGCAGTTTTCGGCTTTTGGATAGCGGAGCAGAGAAACGCTTACAGATATAAGGCACTTGTTATTGTAACACTGATTGTTTCCGTGCTGAGCCCTGTTACTTCGATTATATTCATAAAGCTTTCCGATGATAAAGTAACTGCAAAAATTCTCGGCAGCGTGCTGATTGCCTTTATTGTTTATCTGCCGCTGTATTTTATTCAACTGAACAAAGGCAGAAGATTTTTCTCGGCAGATTACTGGAAATACGCTCTGTCTTTCGGCATACCGCTTATCCCACACTATCTCTCACAGGTTGTGCTCAACAGTTCCGACAGGATAATGATTGAGCGTATAGTTGATGATTCGTCCGCCGGAATATATAACCTTGCATATGCTGTTGCAATGATAATGGTTATCTTCAATAATGCTCTGCTTCAAACTCTGAGTCCCTGGATTTATCAAAGAATAAAAGCAAAAGAAATAAGTGAAATTGAACCCATTGCTTATATATCTCTTATTGGCGTTGCAATAGTAAACTTTGTTTTAATTCTTATCGCGCCAGAAGCGGTCAGGATATTCGCCCCGGCAGAATACTACGATGCAATATGGGTTATCCCGCCTGTGGCGATGAGTGTTTACTATATGTATTGCTATGATATGTTTGCGAAGTTTGCTTTTTACTATGAGAAAAAGCACTTCATAGCAATCGCCAGTGTGATTGCCGCCGTTGCAAACATAGTTTTAAACTTCATATTCATAAAAAAATTCGGCTTTATCGCCGCAGGTTATACCACGCTTGTATGCTTTATTCTCTACGCAACAGGTCATTATATATTTATGAATACAGTCTGCAAGAAGTATTGTGACGGCGTGAAGCCCTATGATACAATGTTGATTATTCTGATTTCCTTTACGTTTACTCTTGCCGGTTTTTTGGTTTTGCCTGTATATACGCATTTTTATACCAGATATTTAATACTCGCAATAATAATTATTGCCGCTGTTTTATATCGCAAAACAATAACTAAAAGCATCAAAACGATTCTTTCAATGAAAAAAGCATAAGCGGAGGCTCTATGAACCTTAAATCACTCACCGAAAACAGATATACTCTCAATGATATCTTCGTTAAAAACAGCGAGGGCTGGCTTGCCGTTGCTTTGCTTATGTATCCGCTGGCACATATAGTTCATATAATTGTATATACGTTTTTGTTTAAAGAAACGATGAACTTTGAACAGCTCTTGAAAGCGCTCAGTACATACGAGTATCCCGGTGATTATTTCGCCGGAATTATCAACTGTTTTTTTACGATTTCTCTTTTAGTTGGTATTGTTGGTATAATTACAAAGTTAATATATGAAAAGAGAAATAAAACTCTGATTAATTCCGATAAAAGTCCGGGGCTGTTTTTTCTCGTCTTTCTGATACTGGCATGTATTTCGATTGCATTAAACGGGATATCCAGAGAACTCTTTTTTGGGCTCACGCCCAGAGGAGAGGCTTTCTTGTCAATTCTTATGTATTTCTTCTACTATTTTGCCGGCTCACTGATTAGAAAAGAAAAAATAAAATATTACATATTATATTTTATTTTGGGGCTTGGACTTGTAAACGGCGCAATGACGCTTGTAAATGAATATGTCTGGGAAATACCGATAGCAAATCATCCACATCTTTGTTCTGTTTATTACAATATCAATTTTTATGCATATTTTCTCACAATTCTGATTATGCTTTCTGCCGCGCTTATACTCAAAGATGAAAACAAGGGCAGAAAAGCGTTTGCATTTATTTCGCTCTGCCTTAATTCCTATGTGCTTGCGCTGAACAACACTTTCGGCTGCTTCGTTGCATGTTTTTTAGCGTTCATAATAATGATAATCGCTGATTCGGTAATCAGAAAGAAATTCAGCTTTTCCGCACTTGGTCTTTTCGGGGTTTTTCTTACAATTTGTATGATAACAAGTCTTTTTGTAGAAAGTTTCTTCACACAACTTCTTACAATGTTTACAGATCTGAGACTCATAATCTTTGATGAAGAAAATGCGGATGACGCCGGCACACTTCGCTGGGGGCTCTGGCGAAACACGATGAGATATATAAGAGAAAAACCTTGGATTGGTTTCGGCTTTGAAGGTATTGCTGAAAGATTGGATTCAGATGCCGGACAAGATAAGGTTCACAACGAATATCTCGAGTATGCCGCAGATTTTGGTCTGCCCGCGGTGCTTTGCTACATTAGCGGATTGATTGCGATTTATATAAAAGCACTTAAGAAAAGAGCGCTGATAGACGGCGCCACATTCTGCGCGCTGGTTGCGGCGTTCGGTTACATCGGCTCGGCATTTTTCGGCAACACGATGGTATTCATTGCTCCCCTGTTTTTCATAGTGCTCGGCCTCGCAAACGCAATAGGATCGGAGCCGGATGTCATTCCGAGCGTAGCCGAGGAAGCTACTGAAACCGAAGCCGACGAGTCCGAGATCCTTCGGCTCGCTTCGCTCGCTCAGGATGACACTCCTTGTCATTCCGAGTCTGCCGAGGAATCTGGTGTCAATGAAACTGAGGAAACCGAGATCCTTCGACTCGCTTCGCTCGCTCAGGATGACACAAATTGTCATTCCGAGCTTGTCGAGGAATCTGATGTCAATGAAACTGAGGAAACCGAGATCCTTCAACTCGCTTCGCTCGTTCAGGATGACAATAATGTTGCAACTCCTCAGGATGACAATGTTTGTCATTCCGAGCCAGCCGAGGAATCTGAACAATAAGGTGTTTTTATGCGCGACTACAATTACTATGTGTATATCATCACGACTCAGAATAATAAAGTAATGTATGTAGGTGTGACAAATGACCTTGCGCGCCGTATATATGAGCATAAAAACAAACTGGTTGACGGATTTACAAAAAAGTATAATGTAAGCAAACTGGTTTATTACGAACAAACAACAGATGTTTATTCTGCAATTGAAAGAGAAAAACAAATAAAAGGTTGGCGGCGTGACAAAAAGAATGAATTGGTTGAAACCGTCAACCCCAATTGGAAAGATTTAAGCGACGAATTGTTTTAAGAGATCCTTCGACAACATCCCTTGTCATTCCGAGCCTGTCGAGGAATCTCAGATCCTTCGGCTCACTTCGTTCGCTCAGGATGACAGTTTTGTCATTCCGAGCCTGCCGGGGAATCTCAGATCCTTCGGCTCACTTCGTTCGCTCAGGATGACAGTTTTGTCATTCCGAGCCTGTCGAGGAATCTCAGATCCTTCGGCTCACTTCGTTCGCTCAGGATGACAATCATCCCCATATCAAAACCCGCCCCGGCGAATACTCGCTGAGGCGGGTTATCATTATCTAACAAAATCTACTGCCCTTTCCACGATCGGATGAGGGTGGCTCACAGAGCCGGGTGTGAACGAAAATCTATAAATCTGATATCAATCTCCGTCGGGATCTTCCATTGTCATATCAATATTAGCGTCCTCTGGGTTGGTAATATGAGGTGCTCCGGATAAACTGTCTATAGTTATGACATAAACTTTCCTTGATTTGATTTCACGGTTTGGATCAATACCGCAAACATCAACAAATGTTTCATCATTTTCCCCGTTATTATAGGCAAGCGTGGACCCCGAAGCCGCTGACCCATTGGGATTTTTGTTCAGTTCAATGGATAAGTATCCATCATTGCCTCTTTTTATAATGATTTTGCCTTCACCGGTCAGGTGTCCCATAGCATACTCCCCGTTTGCCGTATGAAGAACTTCTTCTGCGCAGTTGGAGAGAACGGCATCACGCGAGCGTTCCACATAGCGCAGGTAAGCAGGCGCAATCACAGCCACAAGGGCAACGAGAATTGCCATAACGATGATGAGCTCAACAAGGGAAAAGCCCTTGTTGTTTTTTGAATGCCGCATTTGAATCAACCCCGATTAAAAAATAGTAGGGTAAGCATACATGCTTACCGAATATGAACGGCAAGGATGTATCCTTGCCCTACATCCCTGAATCCTCAATAACAATTATAATTCTTTAAAATCATTATTCAAAATTCAAAAATGTTCCGCCCCGACAAGGGGGTGCCGGGACGGACACTTCAATTAAAATTTACATGTAAAATTTAATCTGTGGGGCGGCGGTTAAGCCGCCCCTGATAAACCTTAATTATTAAATGTTACTATTAACTATAATTAGGCAATTGTGAAATCGTAGTTTGTACCGTCAAACTTAACAGTAATGACCTTCGTAACAGAACTCTTAACTTTTCTGGTGGAGTCAACACCGGCAAGCTTCATAAGGTAATCAACGCCGTTTTTGGTGCTGTCGGAATTCTGCTTGATATGCTCTGTGGTGATGGTAATCGGAGCGCCATTGGCACCTGCTGCAACAGTAACAGTACCTGTTTTGGGAGAAGCAGCGGTGGCTTGATCAGCACCATCAAGAACGAGATCGCCCTGGGGATCGATGAAGTCGGTCTTAACAGCGGTCATAACGTCTTCAGCAGCGTTGGTAACAACGGCGTCACGGGATCTCTGGAGATAGCGGATGTACTGAGGAGCAAGAACTGCTACAAGGGCAACCATGATTGCCATAACGATAATAAGTTCAACAAGGGAGAAACCTTTGTTGGCTTTGCGATTCTCACGCATATGAGCGATTTTAGTCATCATAAAGAATATCCTCCTTATTTTATTTTATGACTTTTTCTATTACGATGCCCCTTCCCCCTTTGAAAGGAGCACAATAACCATTGTAATGAAGGTAACGCTTTTGTCATTCCGAACTTGCCGAGGAATCTCAGATCTTTCGACTCGCTTCGCTCGCTCAAGATGACAGTTTCTGCACCGGTTTGCCCGGCGGGCAGGTGCTCCGCCTCACCTTACATATTCATTTTACACGCCCGGGTGTCACAAACCAGTCACAAACCGGGAATTTTTTTGAAAAAATATTTTTTTGTGTGGGTTTCTCTCACTCCTCAGGGGCGGAGCCCCGCCCCTGAGTGAGCGATATGATAAACTAATCTTGTGAATCGTTATGCGAGCGGTGACAAACCGAGACGTCGGTATTCGAGAGATGCCTTGTTGCTCGCTTCGCCGTTTTCGACAGACGATTGAGCGTAAATCGTATATGATTCACTGCCACTATTCATCGCCTGAAGCACGGCATCAGGAGTATAGAAATAGTATGTAACATCGGATGTTACCGGATAACCGCCGGCCGAATGCTCAATGCCCGTGCTCTTGAGTTTTCCGTTACTGTCTTTTTCATAAAGCACTATGTCGGTAATCGGCTGGGTAAGGTTGCTGTCTTTATAGAAGTTTACTTTAAGACCTCCGCCTACACCGATATTGATGTTAGGATCAACTATTTTTACGCCTGTTATTTCTTTGTCAACGAATACCTGTTCAGTCTGAGCGTCCATATCTCCGGTGAGCATCTGATACTCTATATTAAGAGTATCTTTTTCATTTCTGAAATAAACTTCCGGTTTCTCCTGTGCGGCTCTGTAAGCGCCAACAAGCGTGTTGATGAAGAGCTCAGCTTCTTCAATTGTGAAGAGGTTAGCGTGACCGGCACCGGTGTAAGTTACATTGCCCGATGTGTAGATATAATAGGAGTTCGAGCAGTCGTTCGGAAGCAGGTCATAGCAGGTTGTTCCTTCCCAGGGATCGGTTGACTTGTTGCTGTCGCTCGGGTCTGCAAGGCAATACCAAACAGTTGTATCACCATCATTAAGGTTAATCTGGTAATACTGATCGTGCGTGGGCATTATCCTTATCTTGCCGTCTTCCTGATTGCCTGTCAGGCCGTTAAATTTGGATGTATTTACATCATAAGGATAGGTGGTGATTGAGCCCTTGCCTACCTGAGTAATCGCGCTGGTAATATACGGGCTTCTGTGCGGAGTGTCAACCTTTCCGGGCACCGTAATAGGCATATAATAGTTATCTGCATTTGAACTGTCACTATAAAGCCTGTTGGTAAGATACCTGGCTATAGTCCACTTGGTAAAGCCCTGAGATTCATAAATGTAATCAGCTTTAACCTGCTCTCCGCCAAATGTAGCTGTAACTTTTACGCCGTCAACCATCTTTGTGCCGCCCGGCGTATTATCCGGATAAGTGGTGTAAACGATTTCTTCATCGCCGTCAACTGCTTTGGTGTGTCTCTTTGCAGAGCTCGGCTCATAAGCAACAGTAAAGCCGTGTGCAAGCATTTCAACTTCGGAAACAACTCTGCCGCGAGTCTCGCTATTACCGGTTTCCGCAGTTGTGACATATTTGTTATTAACAACATTTCCGTCCGCATCGACTGCGGGAATATCTGTGCCGAGCAGATAGCTGAACTGATGGCCGTGCTTAAAGTTGGCATCTTCCCAGAAAGTGCCGTAATATGTGTCAGTATCAGTTGACGAACTTGATGAATTAACCTTTTGGTTCATACTTCGGCTTATTTCATAGGTTATGCCGTATCTGTCCAATTTAAGCGGATATCGCAAAACCAGGTTGTTGTAATAGCCGTCTCTTGTGCGGTTATCGGCAATCTTGTTGTTAAGCTCTGCTTCCTGATCAATTCTCGGTTCATCAATCTTGATAGGTTCTTTACCGATAAAAGAGCGCACAACATTTCTGAACCAAATCCAGACTCTTGTGGCGGTCTCCTTAACGGTAGTGTTCCAGAATTCTTCTACCTTATCTACCACATCTGCAAACCAGCTTACGACATTAAGAGCATAGTAATCAACAAAGTTCACATTGCCGTTTGTGGTATCGTGGCAGAAAAGGACGGGCCTGCCGCTGTCAATGAAATTGCGTATAGCCAGAGCGGAATACAGGTTGAAGCCGAGAGTTGCTGCGGCAAGGTTGAGACCTGCTCTGTTTTGCCTTTCATACTTGCCATAGGAATCACCGAAGCCAAGAATCAGCATATCATACTGAGCCAGGAAATCGGTAGGCTTGCCTTCATCATTTTTGGCTTCCACAGCGTCCATATTCTGATACCAGCAGAAATTCATTTCATAGATATCGGTTAGAGCGATGTCAAGCTCAAAATCAAACTGCTCATAAGTGTAAATAATATTGCCGAAATAGTCGGTCATAACAGATCCGTCAGCTTTGGTCTTAGGCACCTTTTCTCCTTTGGGATTAACCCAGAACTCAACATGGGTTCTGTATTTGATTCTGTCTTTGGAGAATAATGCAAACTGTTCCTTTAGCTTTTGCTTGAGGTCGAGCTGATAATCGGATTGGTCTCCGCTGTCAACATCTATTTCACTCTGAAGCGGATCATAGTAAACTGTTCTGTCAAGTTTGGAATCTTCGGCAATACAGAGCTGATAGAAAGCGTCATTCTTAAAATCAACATCTGTATATTCATAGATGAAGTTCGACCTGCCTGTAATATCTTTGGCGGTAGTGTTTTCTCTCAGATACCAGGCTTCGTTAACTTTATCACCGGCAATATTGGGGTCATCCTTATATATTGTGCCGTCTCTGCCGGCGCCGGTGCCGAGGAAGAGCGAGCCGAGATATGCGTTGCCCTTTGCTGCAGCCCTGAGCGTTTCGGGGTCATACGGCGTTTTGGTAACATCCGCCTTCGAAACATCATACCACTTCGGATATTTGCCGCCTTCTTTGGGCCTGTCTTCATCTTCTTTTTCATTAGGCCTCCAAATGCCTCTGATTGAAGGTGAATTGTAGTCGGAAATCAGATTGTTAACTGCATTATATCGTTTCGCAACAGAGTTTGACCACTGGTCGGCAGGCAGCACCTGAACTGCCTTAATTACCGTGCCTTCACCCACACCCGCTTTACGGTATGCGTAACCGATGTATGAATCGTGAAGAATCTTCTCGCCGTGGGCATTAGTCTCGTTAGGATCCATCACAACAAGCTTCCACGGAATAATGCCGACATAGCTGGAAGGAAGAGTCTTTTCAAGCGTGTATTGATTGTCTGAGCCGTGTGAAGAGGAGCTGGTTACAGTCCACAGTTTGTTATTGACATGCTGAGGCTCCGGAGCTTCCGAGCTCTTCTTTTTAAGCAAAGTCGGGTCTGTTTCTTCGTAATCGCTGAAAACAGCATCATGGTTGCCGTCTATATACAGATGGACCTCATACGCTTTGGCTCCTGCCGTCTTTTCATTACGCACGGCAAAGTCAATCTTAAGGTTTCTGTCCGGAAGAGCATCGGGATAGGAAACAAGGGTGTATGGGTCAACATCAAGCTTCGGCGCCTGAAGAGAATCTATTCTTGTTACAAGCCTGTCTCTGCCGGCTTCTTCATTGAAATCGCTGGCTGCAAATATGTTCGGCAGTGCCACTTTGCTGCGGCTGCTGTCAATTGTATTATCTACCTTATTGTAGACTTTAGACATAAACTGATAAAGGAAGGTTGTGTTGTCAACCGTTCGCTCCTCAACCCTTGTGTCTCCCTTCATATTAATGGTTATGGTGCCTGTCGAGTTATCATCTGCGCCGCTGATCCATGCGGAGTTCGGAACAACATTGTATTTGGTGATATAAGATGTCCACGAACAATTGTAATCACCGTGTCGGTCACCGGTGCCCCAAGCGCCGACCTCATCCCATGAATGCTCGCCGTTGATATCTCCTTCTATAGCCAAATAAGCATAATCGCACGCTGTCTTGGTTATTTTCATTGTCCCGTCATCTTCGTTTGTAATAGTTCCGTGAACACCATTATTACAACCGCAGTCTCCATAGGTTCCTATTCTTGCATGATGCCTCCAATTCAACTCACTGTAATCCACAAACACATTACAACTGCGCGGATTCGGACTGATGTTAACATAAGCAAGAGCATCGTTTCCGGTTCTTCTTCCGGTAAGTGTAAAGGTCTGTTTGCAATTCTTTTTAAGAGAATTATCGTTGTAATCAATTGGATCGCGGCTGTAATCAAAGCCTTTTTTGTATGCACTGTTATCGGAATTACCATTACAGAATGTGATCTCATTACTGTGGAGCTTTAATTTGTTGGTGATGAACTTCTGCTTGTATGCATCGGAAACCGGCACTCCGTAATCGGTCTCTCCCTGCTCGGGCAGTCTGAATGTTACATCGCAATAATAACGGTAATCCTCATTGAGCTTCTGATATCTCAATTTGTCTCTGTCGCTTTTTTTATTAAGGGAAATACCGGAAATGATTTTATCGCCGTTCTGATCCTTGTAGTGTTCCTGATAATTCCAGTCGCCTATGGTGCTGTACCAGTTTCTGGCTGTCTGGTCAGTAGTCAGCTTTGATTCATCGGCAATAGGCTCAACCCAGTTTTCTGATTCTTTCGAACTTATGCCATTTTTCTCCGCATCCGTTCTGCTTCTGTAAAACTCAGCGTAATCCACATTTTTGGTGCCCTGTTCCTTACCGTTTTTCGCCCATTTCCAGGTGAAAACGGGGATTATACCTTTGGGAACATCGCCTATCAATTCCGCTTTAACAAAGGCAAAATAAACCGTGTCTGTGCCTGAAGCTGCGTCATTGGTCTTGAATGAAGCCCAGTTTCCGTTGTCATCCTGAACTCTGGTAGGCTCACCCCAGGGATCATTACCTGAAGTGCCACGATAAACAAGCTTTGTGGTTACTTTAACGGTAAACTGCGTGCTGAAAGTTTGAGATTCAACGAGGTCATTTGCAAAAACAATCGGGAAGCCCGCGTCGGCAAAATCCTGCAGCTGATCCATCACATCACGGGTAATGTCGTTACCGGTGGTGCGCAGGTCAAACTCATGGTCGGGAGCAATATAATATGTGCTGAATCTGCTCTGCTTACCTGTAATGGACGTATAGTCGGCGTCAACGAGGCCGGCAAGGGTTTCACCTTCTATGGTTCCCTTAACCATATCTTTGAGGTTGGTGCCGTCATATTTGATATTGCCGGATGTGTAGGCATCACCTATGCTGGTATAAAGTTTGTTTTTTATTTCCTGCCTTGAGTCGTTATAAGCAATTTCGGTGTTGCCGTTTTTATAAGTTGCCTGCTTTTCAAGATTGCCGACTGCCGCGCCGATATAAACCAGGTCGTAGTTTTCAACTATCTTAGCACCTGTGCCGTTGAGCTCGGCAGTGGACATACGGGTGAGGGTTATATAGTCTTTTGCGTTATCTTCGGTGATTGTTACTTTTTCGCCCTGCTCATTTTCAAAGTATTTATCCGGCAGCCACTGCGAGCCGATAATATATTCATCAATGTAGGATTTATTTTGCGCCGTGTATTGGGATTTAGGATAATAATACTGCTTTTGGGGGTCGTTGGTATAAGGCTCAATATCGAGCACTCTGAAATTGCGTATTGCGCTCATTATCCTTCTGCCTCTGTAATTGATAATACAGCGGAAACACGAGGCTTCATTAACCTCCGAGTTAGGCAAAGGATTGCTTGTGCCTTTTATATTGTTTTCATAATTAATTTGATATTTTACATCATAGTAGGGCGAGGTGTTGCTGTTCGCCCCGGAAATGGTTCTTTTGATTTCTTTTGTGGCAATCGAAGCTGCTGTTCCGCCGATATGCGAGGGATTGAAAGCGTAAATGTTTGCGCTTACGCCGCCGCCTATAATTGACACGCCGCCGTTTTCGGTTACCCTGTCAATAAGTTCATAAATCAGAGAGTAAAGGTTGGGCAGTTCGCTTGAAGAAATCACATTGGCATAGGCCGGGTCAATCAGGCGCGAATCGACAGCCACAGGCACTTTATATGTGCCTCCGGCAGCATCGAGTATCGCATTTTTGACATCTTCCGAAATATCTTCGGTATATTTTATTTTGCCCGGCAAGGTGCTGATTGAAGTTGCCGTGCCGGCAGAGATTACAATCATATTTGTAACCTTTAATCTGCCGAGATACGATTCAGTTACATTAAGCGATTCGGGAGTTACGGTTGAAAGCGTTACGGGGAAATTGTCCGTGTTTACATCGTAATCAAGGGCTCCCTTTTTAAATAAATCATTATTGGTGAAATCGTTTAAATAATATGCTTTTTTCGTGTATACGGTTATGGATTCCGGAGAGCTGCTGTCAGGCTCAAAAACATAGTCGCTGTTTCCACCGACATAAGAATAGGTTTTTTCAAGTGCTTTAAAGTATCCACATGCAAAACCGCTGTCATTTCTCTTTTTAAAGCTCAGATTCGATGTGCCGGCTTCAAAAACTGGCGTTGCACGATAAGTATGATATTCATCTCGAGTGGCCGTAACTGTCTGCAAGCCCTTGCCGCTGCTGTCATATACGTCTTCGTTAATAGCCGCGGTGAAATACTCTCCGGCCATCGCCTTGTCATAATCAAGGTCAAGGGCCTCAGCGTCATCTACTCCGGCAACGCCTACGCATCTGTAATTGCCGGGATTTCCGGGAATCTCCTCGTAGATGCCTATGCCGTTGAAATCCAAGGTTTCCCAATCGGCAGAGGAAATCGGTGTGAATATAAGATTATACCAGAAATCGTTATCGGTATCGGAATAACTCTCCGAGCCGTAAATGAATCTGTCGGTATCCTGAACAAAGCCGCGCACATCACCAAGCGGCTCTCCGAAATAAACATCGGAGAATGTGGCGGTAGTATTTGTGGTCTTGTCAACGCCGAAGCAAAGCTGAATATACAGCTTTTTAGTAAGGTCTGTCATTTGCGGCGTTTTGATTGTGACCTTGTAAGTGCCACCCACCGATTCATTCACATTTGCATCACTGCTCGTTTCATATATCTTATCAGGATAGAGAGTCGTTGCTCCGATAAGAGAAGAGAGCTCGCCGGCTGATGTTGTATATGCCGCGACATAAAACTTTCCGTTGTTATTAACATTCACATGGAAAGAAAGCTCATACTCGGTATCTCTTTCAACTTCCATAAAATAACCTTTGCTTGAGGCATATGTGGTGGTAACGGGAAGGACATGAGCTATACTTCCGGTGGAGACAGATACGGATTTGTCAGATGCATTGAAATTGAGATTATCACCGGATGCATAATTTATCAACTTGTTACTAACCTGCCACAGGGTGCCAGATGGGCCGAATTTATCATTGAACTCATTATAGAAAAACAGCTTTTTTGAAGGGCTGTAACTTGCGTTGAGCTTGTAGTCGCCTTGAGGAACACCATAATCATTTTTCGGCGCATCGGTAAAGGTGCCGTGAATTATGCTGGAATCGGAAGACGCCAGCGTCACTTCTCTTAGCGGTTTCGCGCCGTTTTTGGGCACTCCGTTTGTTAAGTCCTCGTTGCGGTAATAATCCCTATCATCAACTTTGGTTACCTGCCAGGGGAAATACTCCTTGTAGCCCTCCCCCATAGTCAAAGGATAATCTGTGGTGCCGGCATCACCTATAATGCCTTTACCCTTAAGATTATTGTAAACCGCGGTCATATAAGTAATGCGGTCACTCTGAGTCCAGCCCGCTTTTTCTGACGCCTTATCTGCAAAGATATTCAGAGGTTCACTGCCGGCGGAAAGGAAACCCATTGTTGTCTGCTCGGCATCAGGCACCATCTCAATAACTTCAAAGCTGCCTCCGCGGTTCAAATCTCTTTTTAAATCTTCAATATAATCAAAAGATCTCGCAGATGATTTGACAGAAAACAGAGGTCCCATAGCCGTTGCGGCAAGCACAACAGCCAAAGTGCCGGAAACAGCTTTTTTCAATTTTTCAGGCGTTTTCTTTATTTTCATATTTCTGCCTCCTTATAACTATGTATGCAAGGGGAGTTGCAAAGGGAAATCAATCCCCGGATAAAGTGTCAATCAATGTGCTCAGATATGAGCTGCCGTCATCTGTGTTCCTGATATATACAGGATTGTTACGGAATGAAAAAATCTGGTTAGTTGAAAATGATCTTTCGCCGTCAACAACAGTGAGGGTTATTTTTACGGAACCGGCTCTGTCATCCTGCGAGGGCAGAGGATACACCTCAATTGTAAGTGCGGATACATCTGAGCAAAACGGGTCTGTGATTTTGTTTTTGATAAGCGCCGTTGCAGCTGAACTTACCGGTGAGCTCGCAAAATATACTTTGTTTGTATCAGCATCCAGTCTGAATGCATAAACGGTATCTTCATTGGAAAAATAGATAACATCGTCATCCTGTTTTGTGATGCCTGTGCTGCAATCCATAAAATACTGCTGAAACTGTGCCAAAGCTGTCTGTGATTTATACTGAAGATTAACCTGCTTGTTGGTAGTGGTATATAGGTTCGTGCCGGCTGAGATAGTTGCCATCACTCCGATTGCCACAAGCGAAAGCAGGGCAAAAGCGATAAGCAGTTCTCCGAGTGAAAAGCCTTTATTGCCACGCAGGTTCTTTTTCAGTTGTATTATTTTACTTTTCATAAATAATCACCCGAAAACTACCGGATATTAAAGGAACTCGTGCTCGCCGGTGGACTTGTAAATTCTTATTGTGCGGTTAGTATAGAAATTGAAATCAATATCTGCAACCGTATCGGTAACACCCGGGCCAAGCACCGTAGTATTTCCTCCGGCTCCGGTTTTAAGGCTTTTAATCCTGCCTGTATCCATGTTGAATTCAAGCCGGATTTTTCCGCCCGAAAGAATATCAACTTCGCCGCAGATTATATGAAGATGATTGTTGCCGATTTCCTGCTCTTCGTATGCTTCGGCAGAATCATAATACTCGCCGGTTTCACTGTTATATTCAATGGTGTGTAAACCGCATTTATAACAATTGCTTGACGAATCGAATGTAATAATCAGGCAGTTTTTTGTGCCGCTGAGTGCGTTGACCTTGCTCTGAGCAATCATACCGTCAACAGTTTTTGCCGCTTTATAAGAGCGGGCATGATAGGCACTTGTGGCCGCCCCGCCTGCAACTGCGGTAGCAACTATAACAATAGCGGCAACCACTAAGAGCTCTATCAAAGAAAAGCCCTTGTTATTACGCTTTGTCATAGTAATCGCTCCTTTATTCGTCATCGCTGCTTCTCTTCCAGTTTTCATAAGTAACAAGTTTTGTTACAGCCCACGGGTCTGCTTCCTGAACATCATTAACATCAGCGTTTTCAATATACTCTGTTATACTGTCGCCGTCACCCGATGTGGCGCGAAGAGCAAGAGAAACCTTGTCATGTTCTTCATTTAATGTAGCGGAGTTTTTAAATTCAAGATTTCCTTCGGCAACTATAAGGCCATTAAAATTAAGATTGTCTACAACAATATTGCCATTGGAAAGAATTAGGCAAACTGTATCAGGATCGGCATTCTGCACAGTGTTACCATTAACTGTAATTATTTTTTGAATTTTTCCGTTAGCTTCCGCTTTCTTAATCTCTACATCACCATTTGCAGCAATAGCAACTATTTTACCTTCGGTGTTAAAATAGGTTTCATAGCCGTCTCCGCTGATTTCACTCAGATTTTCGGAAAGAATGAAATCGAGAGGATCTTCGTCTCCGCCTTCCTCAATCTGCACCACATTCATTGTCGTGGTAAGAATATCAAACTGTGATTGATAAATATCAGCAAGCCCAACATATACGGTAAAATCACTATCAGGGGTGTAACCGAGAGTCTGGCTGTTTCCGTAAGGAAAATAACCGCCTGTTATTACCGTAGGCGTTTTTACATTGCCTGTTTCCTGATTGATTGTTTCAATGCTGACACTGTCTACACTTCGATTCAAATATGTATTGATAATGTCGGGATAAGTGCTGTAATAAGCTCTGAAAAATTCATTTGCTTTTTCTCTGCTTTCAAACTCCGCAAACGCATAAACCATTACTTTTCCAGAGGAATCAAAAGTCTCGGCCGCAATTTTTACTCCGGTAATGCCAAAGTCCGAAGCAGTCTTTTTGCCGACAATATATACATTTTCATCTATAAAGAAACCGTCGCCGGGATAGAGAGCGGTATCCGGACTCTTTATCTCCTGGAATTTGCCGGTATCCATTTTTTCAGGATTGGTGAAAAACTGTGTTCTCGTGTTTTGGTAAACATAATAAACCATCTCTGCCGGCAACAGATAAGCTTTCTGATTTTCTTTGGAGGAAAAAGATTCGCCCGAAGAAACGCCCTCAGGATAATACTGCGGCTGTATGAAAGCTCGTCCGGCAAGAATCAAACTGTCAAGATTGGCAAAATTAAATTTTGCTCCTTGCACTGAATCTTTTTGCCCTCTGTAATTAACAAGGATAGAACTTGATTGATTATTCTCTGTTTCACTGTAACCAAATCCAAAATAGCTGCCCGCAAGTGTTATATCGGCATTTTTACCTTTAACATTGAGGTCATCTGCAACTCTTGTATCTCCCAGGAGACGAACGGCTCCATCATCATTAACGATAACACTGCCCGCCCAGAGGGTGCTACCTGATTCAAGAGTGAAATGCTCTGAGCCGCCCGACTTGACAGAATATCCGGAAACCTCAATGTTGCCGGGTGTGATGAAAGTGGAATTGCTGTTTTCTTCATCAGCCCTTTTGAAAGCAAAAGTTGACCCTGCTCCTGTAAAATAGGCATTGCCGAAATAAGCGCCACCTTTTATGCTGCAGTCTCCCTGATTGGCTTGCTGAATAAGATTGCCTCTTATGATGCAGGCGTTACGGGTGATGCTTGTATTATTAAGGGACTGGTTGCTGTATGGAATGGATGGATAATCAATAGAAATATCCGTTTGAACTCTTGTTGTGCGTCCGTCTTTTGTAAAAGTAACGGAGAGACCTTTAAGAATAATCGGGTCCGGTTTTTCGCCTTCAACGATCTCCGATGAAAGGTTTAACGCGACACCTTTATTATTTGCATTTAAAACGGGGTCGGTAGACTCAATAACAATAGTTCCGTATTCATCCTCAACAATCATTGCCCTGAGAACATTGAGATTATATGTGCCTGTTTCAACATCAAAGAGCACGCCCTTTGGATCACGGGCACTCGGATTTACATAATTATCTCCGTCCAGATAAGGACCGAACCAACCGGTAATACCATCACGATAATGCTCTCTGAACTCAATGTTGACATTGGAGCCGAAGTCATTATATCTGGGAAGAGTGTTGGCATAAGCGTTAACTATAGCCTCGGAACAAATATCCTGTATGCCGGCGTTTAACTGCTCAACAACAGATGAGGCATCATAAAGAGTCTGCTTTCCTTTTCTCTCGGAGATGCGCATTTCAAAATTGGTATGTGAAAGGGTAAGAATCAGAGTGCCGAAGGCCGCAAGAAATATAATCGCCACAAGAACAGTGACAATACCTGCGCCTTTGTTATTCAGTTTTTGAAAAACTCTGCGCTTCATAAAACTACCTCCGATAGGACTACTTAAGTTTGCTCGCTTCCATTTCGAAAATCGGCGTAGCATCATCATCGTCTGCTTTGCCGGCATCGTAAATCATTATTGTAACATCAAAAAATCTGTTTTCGGGATTAGTTTTGACCAGCTGATTTCTCAGCAACGACGGTCTGGAAAAATAGAAGTAACCCGAACTATGCGGCGATTTTATTTTGTATGAGTAAGAACTGATTTCCTGCGAACTGTCGGCAATTGATCTGTGAGCGTTGGTATAAACATTCATCATATCGTCTGTTGGGTTACCAAACTCATCGAGAGTAATTTGATAATTAGAATTGTGAAACTCACTGATTGCAAACGAATACTGTCTGTCTCTATTCAAAATATCCTGACCGGCAGGGCCGGCGTCAATCGCATTGATATAATTGCCTTCTTCAGTCAAAATCATCGGAACCTGTTTCACAAGGAAAAGCTTGAATTTAAGTTTTGAATCGGGATTATTTCTGTCGATATTAATGTTAATATTTTCAGTAGGAATAACCCCTGCCGAATTAACTTCAAGGAATGGGTAATAAATGAGGAAACAGGCAACCTCTTCATCGTATGACTCAATCGGATTTATACTGTAACTGAAAGGCTCTTCTGCCGAGGGTTCAATAATGGTATCGTAGTAATGACTAATGATATCAGGGTTGTTACGATCAGGAGCGTCAAAACTATACTCATATTTAAAAGTCACTTCTGCGTTGACTTTTATTTTATCTGCGCCCTCTCGGACAGAATCAACATTTACTGTGATAGATCTGGTGCGTGTTACTGTTTCGTGTAATGCGCCGGGATTTTTGAAGTAGAAATCCTGATTTGCCCGCTCATCCAAATTCTGGTTGGGAACGAATGATTGAGAGTAAATGTGAGAACGCATTTCTGTATATTGCGCTATTGATTTGCCATTAATAGTGTAAATACTACGGTCAACAGGGTTGCCGCCCTCTTCGTGATAAATTGTTTTTTCAGAGCCGACCGGATCAAACAGCACTTTAGCATCAAACTTTCTGGAACCGACATCAACGCCTCTGATTATTAACTGAGACCTGTCTTCACTAACGGTAGTATCGTCTCCATTCAGATTGCCAAGCATTTCAAGAGCAAGCGCGTCAGACATGCATCCATCATCTGTTCTTCCGCAGATGTTATCTACTCCGCGCGCAACAATAGTTTCTTGTATATTTTGTGCCGCGGCAGTCGCTTCACCGACTTTTCTGGATCTGCGGGTTATATCTGCGGAAAGAGTGAACACCTGCAAAAGAGGAAGCACAACAAGTGCCAAAAGGGCAACTGCCAACAATAATTCAACAAGGGAAAAGCCCTTGTTATTCAATTTTTTGTGATTCAAAGAACTTCTCCCCTTTCAAAAATTATTTTGATGCTGTGCCGAACGGATCTCCAACACCGAGAGACGTATCGGGAACGGGAACAAATACATATTCGCCACCTTCATAGGTGATGTAATACTTTGAAATTTCATAGTTTGTCTGGAGCAGGGCATTTTCGGAATCGTAAGTGAGACCAACTTTTTCAAGGAATGTTATTTGCTTGGTCTGCTCATATAAATATTTGAGTGATTCTTTGAACTGGGCATATGTCATATCACTGGTAAAAGTAGCGCCGGAACGATATGACTGAATCGTCACGCTCTTTCCATCAACAACACAAGGAAATTCGCCGAGAAAACTGTCAGCATTAAAATGAGTTGATTTAAGCCTCGTGCCGAGATCTTCATTCATGGTTTTGATATACATAAGAAAATCTTCGGTTTTTATGCCGCGCGGAAGAGTTACAAGAATACCATCTATTGTGGTCTGTGATTCTTCTATGCCTTTTTCGTATGTGCCGATGTTGTTATAATAGTTTTTGAGCTCGTTGACATAAGCGGATTGCTTGCCACACTCCGTCTGAACTGCAGCAGTCTTCTCCTGAATCTTCTGAAATCCGAGGGTGTATGCACCTAAAAAGATTGCTATACCGATTACAAGCAATAAAATATTTTTCGTCTTGGTAGGAAGACCTTTTATTTTTGCAACGATATCTTTGAAATTAAGTTGGTTCATTTCACTGCCTCCTTACATTACATCTTCAGCCGTTGTCGCTTCTGTGGACGGAGGCGGAGCGGTGGTGGGCACGGGATAATTGCAGGTGATGGTGAAACTGACGAGACCAGTTCCTTCTTCAACCTGCCTGATAATATCGCTAACTTCAATAACTTCAATAGAGTCAAAAGATCTGAACTGCCTTATGATAACCGCCGCTTCATCAAAAGACGGAACCTTTACATTCAGCGAAACGCCATCGTTAGTGCAATCAGCAGTTAAAACAAGTATGGATGAAGGCATCTTTGCTTCGAGTTCAGTGAAGAAATCGCTTAAATACTTATTACGAGTATCAGCACCTGCTACGAAACTCTCAATATTGTTTTTTCCTGCCTCATAAAGGTTGTACTTATGGTAGATTTCCTCCGCGTATTGCAGTGAGGAGATGCTGACATTGAGGTCTTCGAGTTCTTTCTTTGCAGAATGATTCTGGAACAGGGCGAAGCCGACCATGAGGATGGCGAGGCCGGTGAACGCCGCGAGGGCGATGTAGCCCGCGTTACGGTCGCCGAGTATGGACTGCTTGCCGCTCTGACCTGTCTTTTGAAGATACTCTTTGGGAAGAAGGCTCAGGGGCTTGAGGCGGGCGCCGAGGCAATTGATGTAAAGCGAAATGTCGCCCACGCTGTTGGCAAGGCCCTTGATGTTTTCGAGTTCTTCAAGCCACACGGTTTCCGCGCCGACGGATTCCTCAACCTTTTCTTTGAGGTCAACAAGGTGGGCGCAGGAGCCCATGAGCACTACCTTTTCTACGGTCTTGTCGCCGTAGTCGCCGCTGTTGAAGAAGTCAAGGCTTCTGGCGATACCCATAACAAGGCGGGTGAAATATTCATCAAGCCCGTCGGTATCGGCGGTGGTTTCGGGCTTGTCAAGTGATACGCTGAGTTCTTCGAGGCAGTCAAGGTATTCTTCTTCCGGTCTGCCTTCAAGTCCCATATAGCGGCATACCATATCGTCGCCGCCAACGGAAAGAGAACGCTGCATAAGAAGTTTGCTGCCTTCCATGAATGTAACGAAAGCGGAGTCGGCATCCACTGTTACGTACATTACAACTCCTTCGGAGCCCAGGCCCTTGAGAACCTGATACTGGGAGTTGCCTGCGAAATCGAGAGCGTTGATAACAAGACCCGCCGCCTCCGCAAGGCTGGTGTAGCCCTCAATGATGGTGGAGGGAACAGCGTAAACCATAACGCGGCTGTCGGTCTTGGTGGTATCAAGCACGGTGTAGGAAACAACGTACTTGGAGATATCAACCGGGAAATAATCCGATGCGTTTGTGTTGATGATGTTTTTGACCTGATCTTTTTTCACGGCGGGAACCGTGACTTCACGCATCGCTATCTTTGAGGATGCGATGGACATAACGGTGTCGGTAAGAGAAATGCGGCGGAGTGTGAGCTGGTCTCTGATTTTTTCGCCGAGGATTGCCGGGTTGACAACCTGACCGTCAACGACAGCGCCTTCGGGAGTTGCGAATACGAAAGCATCGCTGACCTGGAATGATTTGCCTTTGCTGATGGTCATGCACATTTTAACCATGCGCTTACCGAGTTCGATGTTAAGGACTTTTGAAGCCAATTTACATCACCCTTTGCTGATAAATTTGAACCGGGAAAAGCGGCACCGAATGCCGACAGGGTGCACTTTCCCCTATAGTCTTCCGTCTATATTATATATGTGTACAGGTAAAATGTCAATATTCCGCGTTATTTATATATAATCAGGCGGACATTTTGGCTAATATGTCCAAAAAGTTATGCTCCGAATTCAGCAGTTTTACTTTTAAATATTTTATAAGTGTTGTGTAAATGTTACGGAATTTTTATGTGAAAAGGGAACCGCCCGGAAGAGCAGTCCCCTTTTGTGTGTTTTGTATGCTGTTTTTTACCTGCGAAACTGTTACTGTTCGGCCGCCGCTTTGATGATTTCAACCGCTTTTTCGAGCAGATCAAACGGGATGTTGAGAGCGGGAAGCAGGCGCACTTTATCCTTTGCCGTAAGGCAGAGAACACCGTTTTCAATGCACTGCGCGACCACGTCCGCCGCGGGCTTTGCGGTCTTTACGCCTATCATAAGTCCCATGCCCGAAACACTCTCGATTCCGGGCGCGCCGGAGAAGGAACTGAAGATATATTCGCTCTTTTTTCTCACTTCTTCAAGCAGGGCGTCATCTATTCTGCCGAGTATGCTCAGGGCACCCGCGCAGCACACAGGATTGCCGCCGAAAGTGGAGCCGTTGTCGCCGAAAGAAAAGATATCCTGCACCTTTTCGCCGAGCATTGTCGCCCCTATGGGCAGACCGCCGCCGAGCCCTTTCGCCGTGGTAACCACATCGGGCTCGATGCCGTAATTCATATAGGAATAAAGCGCTCCGCTCCTGCCGTTGCCGGACTGCACTTCGTCGATAATCAGCACCAGGTCGTTCTCTTTTGCGAGAGCCGCCGCGGCCTTCACATAGTCACTGTCAAGAGCGATTACGCCCCCCTCGCCCTGGATGCATTCCATCATAATTCCGCTCGCTTTGTGAGCCGAAACAGCCTCTTTGAGCGCGTCGATATCCCCCGCAGGCACGGATATGAATCCGGGTGTCATCGGGGTGAAAAGGCTGTGGAATTTATCCTGACCCGTAGCGGAAAGAGTGGTGATGGTCCTGCCGTGAAAACTGTTTACGAGGGTAATGATTTCAAAGTATTCTTCACCCTTGTGCTCGCTGCCGTATTTGCGCGCGGCCTTGATGGCGCACTCGTTTGCCTCTGCGCCGGAATTTGAGAAAAACACCTTTTTAAGCCCTGTTTTTTCGCAGAGCATTTCGGCAAGCAGAGCGCAGGGAGAGGTGTAATAGAGATTGGATGTATGCTGGACCTCCGAAAGCTGTTTCGTAACGGCTTTCTGCCACTCGTCATCGGCAATTCCGAAAGCGGTGACGCCTATTCCGGAGCCCATATCGATGTATTCTTTTCCGGCCTCATCCTTCACAAGAGAGCCCTTGCCCGATACGATTTCTACCGGGAAACGCTTGTATGTGCCGGCTATATATTCTTTGTCGATTTCCTTGATATTCATATGTTTCAGTCCCTTCTGAACATAGTGCCCGCGCCTTCGTTTGTGAGCAGTTCAATCAGAATGGAATGGGGAATTCTGCCGTCCATTATGACAACATTTTTAACCCCGTAACTGATTGCGTTCACGCAGCACTCAACCTTGGGAATCATTCCGCCGCTGATAACTCCGCTCTCACGCAGGGCCTTTGCCTCGTCAACGGAGAGTTCCTTGATGATGGTTGAGGGGTCGTCCTTATCGCGCAGTACGCCCTCGATATCAGTCATCATAAGCAGTCTCTCGGCTTTGAGTGCGCCGGCGATATGAGCGGCCGCGGTGTCGCCGTTTATGTTGAAAGTGTTGCCCTCATCATCGCAGGCGATGGTTGAAATAACGGGAATATAGCCCCTGTCGAGCAGATCGGAAACGGGCTGAATATTCACCTTCGTTATCTCGCCCACGTAGCCGAGCCTCGAATCCTTGATTTTCGCCTCGATGAGTTTACCGTCAACGCCGGAGAGACCTATCGCCTTTCCGCCCTTGACATCGAGGAATTTCACAAGGCTTTTGTTTACTCTGCCGGCGAGCACCATCTCAACGATATCAACGGTTTCCCTGTCTGTTACCCTCAGGCCGTCGACAAATTCGGGCTTCTTGCCGAGTTTATCCATAAGGTTGGTAATCTCGGGACCGCCGCCGTGCACGAGCACAACTTTTATGCCTATGAGGTTAAGGAGCACCATATCCTCCATAACCTGCTGTTTGAGTTCTTCATTTATCATGGCGTTGCCGCCGTATTTTACAACAACTGTTTTGCCTACGAAACGCTTGATATAGGGCAGACATTCAATGATAATGCCGGCAATCTCGGCGTTGGAAAGTGAATTTGGCATTTCTTTTCTCCTCAGGTACGGTAATCTCCGTTTATTTTGACATAGTCGTATGTAAGGTCACAGCCCCACGCCTTTGAAGAGGCCGTGCCGCTGTTCAGTTCAACAAGGATTTCAATCTCTTTTTCGAGCAGGATTTCTTTTGCCTTTTCTTCCGAGAATTCAACTCCCGCTCCGTTTCTGCACACGCAGATTTCGCCTTTTGGGCTTCTGAACGAAACATCGATTTTGTTCACATCAACATCCGCCTTGCTGTAGCCTATCGCGCACAGCACCCTGCCCCAGTTTGCGTCCGCGCCGAACATTGCCGCCTTGAGCAGAGACGAGCAGATAACGCTCTTGGCAACAGTCTTTGCGCACTTGAGGTCGGAGGCGCCCGTTACGGTGCATTCAAGCAGTTTGGTGGCGCCTTCGCCGTCGCCCGCGAGCATTCTGCAAAGCGAAACGGTTACGGTGTTGAGAGCCTTCATAAACGCCGAAAAATCTTCACCCTCGCCTGTTACGGGCTCGTTGCCCGCAAGTCCGTTTGCGATAACGCAGACCATATCGTTTGTGGATGTGTCGCCGTCAACGGATATCATATTGAATGTGCTCTGAATATCGCCCGAGAGCGCTTTCTGAAGCATCGCGGAGGATATGGCGGCATCCGTTGTGATGAACACGAGCATTGTTGCCATATCGGGATGAATCATTCCGCTGCCCTTGGCTATACCGCCTATGCGGCAGGTTTTTCCGCCGAGTTCAAATTCAACGGCGATTTCCTTTTTAATCGTGTCGGTGGTCATTATGCCTTCCGCCGCGTCTGTGCTGCCGTCCTTTGAAAGAGAAGCGCCGAGCGCCTTCATTCCGCCTGCAATCGGCTCAATATCAAGAGGCTGGCCGATAACGCCCGTGGAGGCAACGATAACATCGTTTGCACCGATGCCGAGTTCATCCGCAAGCAGACCGCTCATCTGCTGAGCAATTTCAATTCCGTTTGCGTTGCAGGTGTTGGCGTTTCCGCTGTTGCAGATAACCGCCTGCGCCTTGCCGTCGGCAAGATGCTGCTTTGTGACAACGAGCGGCGCGCCCTTTACGAGATTGGTGGTATATACCGCCGCCGCAGTGCCGGGCACTTCGCTGAATATAACGGAAAGATCTTTTTTATCTCTGTTTTTGCGTATTCCGCAGTGTATTCCGCCTGCCGTAAAACCTTTCGCGGCGCAGACGCCGCCTTCAACTTTTTTCATTTTTACGCTCTCCTTCATAAGACAAGTCCTGTTTTTTCATCGAGACCCATGAGTATATTCATATTCTGTATTGCGGCGCCGCTCGCGCCTTTGCCGAGGTTATCGAATCTTGAAACGAGCAGTATTCTTTCCGCGTTGCCGGTGACGGTGATTTCCATACAGTCTCTGCCCGAAAGAGCATCGGCGTAAAGGAAAGCCGCGCTGCCGTCTTTTGTGAATTTCACAAGGCCGTTTTGATTGTTGTAGTAAGAGATATATGTCTCTTCGATTTTTTCGATGTTTCCGTTTATCATATCCGCTGTCAGAGGCACCGTAACTTCCATACCGGAGTAATACGGGGCAACTACGGGGCAGAAAACGGGGGCTTTTTCAAGGCCGCAGATTTTTTTCATCTCGGGCAGATGCTTATGGCTCTGTGTCAGACCGTACATGCCGGGAGACGCGAGTTTTGAAGCGGTTTCGGGGTTTTCGTAATCCGCTATCATTTTTTTGCCGCCGCCCGAATAACCCGTGAGCGAAAAGCAGGAAAGAGATGTGTCCGCCGGAATTATGCCCGCCTCAACAAGCGGGGCGACAAGGGCGATAAAGCCGCTCGCGTGACAGCCGGGATTTGCGATTCTCGCCGAAGACGCAATCTTTTCATGAAGACCCGTAAGCTCGGGAAAACCGTATGCCCAGTCATCGTCTGTGCGGTGGGCGGTGGAAGTGTCGATTATCTTAACGCTGCTGCCCTGCGCAAGAGCGACCGCCTCAACAGCCGCGGCATCGGGCAGACAGAGAAAAGCTATATCCGCCTCGTAAAGCGCCTGCTTTCTTGCGCTCTCATCTTTTCTGAGCGCGTCGGGAAGGGTGATAAGTTCAATATCTCCCCTGCCGGCGAGTCTTTCGTTTATTCTCAGGCCGGTGGTGCCGGCACTGCCGTCAATAAATACTTTAGTCATATAGTCAATTTCTCCGGAATAATAAAAAGGAAATGTAATAATCGGGATTATACAACCTTATATGCAATAAGTCAAGAAAAAATACAAAAATTCTGAATATTTTATTATTTTATGCAAATATTTCTGCATATTATGCCGAATTATTGACTTTTTATGCATAAAATGTAAAATTTACGCACCGTACCCCTCCTGTATTGAATTGCGGGAAACAGCGTGATATAATGGAAATACAAATTATAATACAAAATAAAATCAGAGGTGAATCATATGATTAAAAAGATACTTGCCGTGCTTATCTGCGCAGTGCTGGTGTTCTCTTTTGCCGCGTGCAACAAGGATAACGGCGGTGAAACCACCGCTCCCTCAACTTCGGAAACTTCTTCCGGCACGGTAACCGAAACCGAGACTCAGACCGAAACGGACACCGGGGCTCCCGTGTCAACGGAGACAACCGCTGAGCCGACAACCGAAACCACGACCGAAACCACAACCGAAACGACTACGGAAACAACAACCGAGTCGACCACGGCAAAGCCGACAACCACCAAAGCGACCACGAAGGCAACAACAAAAGCCACAACCAAGGCGACCACAACAAAAGCAACTACAACCGCCAAACCTAAGCCGAAAGTGCCCTCAAGCAAGGCTGAGATAGTTGCTCTCTACAACGCCGCCACATCAAGAGCCGCTTCGGCGAAACCCGGCTACACGAAGAAGAGAGTGACCCAGCTCAACAACCTGCAGATGGGCGCGCTCTCAAGGCTTGATGTCGTGCGCGAAGCGGTAGGCGATTTTATGGGTGAAGGCACAACCAACACCACCGTTTCAAAGGGCAAATTCAACGGCAAAGACCTTAAGGTTTCAACCCTCAAGGAGAGCGAAGTACAGAGCGCAACCTGCACCCTCTCCCCCGACGGCAAATACTATGATATAACCATCACTCTCAAAAACGAGACCAACCTCAGCAAGAAGTCAAGCGCAATCGGCAAGATTACCGACGACTACAAAGACGCCGAGGAAATGAAGAACGGTATGGCAGAAGGCGGCGCGGGCGTTGATTCGATAGACCTCAAATCGACAAGCGTGGTAATCAAGGCAAAAATCAACGTTGAGAATAAGAACTTCTCCTCGCTTTCGCACACGCTCAAAATGGCAGCAACCTTCCACAATGTAAAATACAGCATTGTTAAAGTAAGTTCCGCTTCCGGAGAACTCGTGACACAGGTTGACTACACAGGATTCAAATATTAAAAACACAGCATAAATAATTAAAAGGACTGCGGATTAAAAACCCGCAGTCTTTTTATTGGGAGCGGCTGATAAAATGCAGAATTTCGGGTCGCTTCACTCCGATAACTATATGCTCACGCATATCCTGTGTTGCGAGCGGATGATATCCGCCCCTACGATGTCAGGTATTAGGGATTAGGCTGTGAGGTATTAGCATTCCCGCGCCTGCGGCACGGACGGAACGCCGAAACGGCGTTCCCTACAATGTGTTTTATAAAAAATACATATTGTTATTGATGTAACTACCTCAGCGGCACTTAGGGAGGACGAAGAAACGGATGAAAACGGCGATTATTTCGGCCGACGACAGTATCGGGATACGGCAAGGCCGAAAGAACGCCGAGAAAAGACAATAATAAACAATTCCTTATAACAAATCATATCGAACAAACAAAAGAAGTGCGAGCCTGAAACTCGCACTTCCGTTAAACCATTGTCTTTTCGATTTTCGCCGTTTATTCTACGACCGAATCAGAATTCTTGGTACAAGGGGCGGCCATAAGCATCGGTAGGATAATCTCCCCTGAACAGCTTAACCGCCTCAACCGTATTGATAATCTGACCGATGAGCAGCGCGATGCCGCCGAGGCCGAATATCCATGAGGTCAGGATGCCGACGATAAGGAGAATGATGCAGTTCTTCGCCTTATCTTTCATGCCGCGGTAATAGTAGCCGAAGCCGAAAAGGCCGAATACGAGATGAAGCAATGCCGCCCAGTAAGCGGAGCGGGGCTTTGTGGTTTCGGGAGCGGGCTCCTGATAGCCGCCGTAAGCCTGATAAGGCTGCTGATAGGGGGGCTGCTGATAATTCTGCTGGTAGTTCTGCTGATAATCGTTCTGATATGCGGGCTGCTCTTCGGGCGCGGGCGCGGCTTCGGGCTGCGGTGCGTCGACAGCGGCTTTCATTCCGCAGAACGGGCAGAAGGCGGATGTGTCAAGAATAGTCTTTCCGCATGACGGACAAATCATAGTTATATACCTCACTTATGTTTTTTCTTAATTTTATCACGGCACAGCCGTGCTTTCAAGCACATATTTTTTACAAAAAAGTTAAGAATTTTCAAAGAAGGATTTTCACATAGGCAATATTCGTGCGCTCGTAAGTGTAACTGATATGAAGGGCGCCCGAGTGATAAACGGCGGCGGGATATGAAAACTCGCTGTCTTTCTTTTCCTCTTCAAGAGTAAGAAAATGCGTGAATGTATTGCCGCCGTCTGCGGAAACCTGCACGGTGAGCGGCGAGCGCTCGCCCCAGTTTTCGCTCACGGGATTTGAAACGAGAAAGATTCTGCCGTCGGGCACTTTCACAAGGTCAATACCGCTGTTGTTATTGGGCAAACCGGTCGGATAGGCCTCGCACCAGGTTTCGCCCTCATCCGCGCTCTCGCTTCTGTAAATTCTGCCGGCGGCGGTGCGGGCAAACATATGCACCGTGCCGTCATCGCTCTGCCAGAGCGTCGGCTGAATCATCGGGATTTTGTTGGTCGAATAGTTGTTTTCGGAGTTCAGAATCGGAACGGCGTATTCGGTCTTTACACGCCTGCCCTTTCTCCAGGTGACGCCGTCGTCATCGGAAATATCGGTAAAACTTACCCAGCCGTGATGCTCGGTCGATGCGGGCGCGAGCACTCTGCCGCTTTCGAGCCTTAAGCACTTGTTTCTCACGGGTCCTCTGCCTCCGCTCCTGTCGCCGGGCACAAGTTCGCGCGGCTGTGAAAAGGTCCTGCCCGAGTCAAAGGAGGAAGCGTAAAATGTCTTCCAGGCGGCAATCTTTTTGCCGACCTTGAAAAACAGGCGGATTTCGCCGCTTTTCATAAGGAAAAGCACGGGATTCCAGTGAGGGATATCCTTCGCTCGGCTCAGTTTGCGGGGCGGCATAAAGCCGGATGAATCTTTGACCGTATACCAGATATCTACATCGTCCCTGCCCTCTTTTGTGCCGCCGAACCAGGCGAATACCACGCTGCCGTCATCAAGCGGCAGAAGAGTTGAGGCGTGGCAGTTTGCCGTGGGCAGTGTGTCACAGACAAAATACTTTTCAATTTTCATCAGATTTCAAAATCTTCCGGATTTGCTCCGGGTATTTCCGCGGGCTTTTCGGGCACTCTTTTCATCACATCGTATCTGTAGGACCTGCAGCTTGAGTTTTTGTCAACAATACCCTTTTTGTCGCACAGCACGCTCTCGCCGTCGGGTGAGAGTCTCCCTCTTTTGCAGTAAGAGCATCTGGGCGGATATTTTGCCGCGCTGAGAAGTTTCTTTTTCATATTATATCAGCTCCGTGTATGGAATTCTGCCGTTTGTGAATTTGCCGTAATCGATTTCTTTGCCGAGAATAAAGGCGCGTTTTACCTGCTTTGCGCCCTGCACATAGTCCGCGCGTCCCGGGCAGAAAGGATAAAAACCCAGTATGCCGAATATATACCAGATTGCGGTTGTGCCGTTGTCCTCGTCGCCGGGGAATCCGTCATCTTTATAAGAAAACGCCTCTTCGCAGAGTTTCTTTACCCAGTACGCCGTTTTCGCGGTTTCACCGAGTTCTGAGTATATGTACGGTATGTGGAAACTCGGCTGATTTGAAATCGCGCACTGCCCGAAATCGGCCGACGCCATTTCGGTAATTTCGTGTATCTCGCACGAGTATCCTGCTATGTTGTAATCGGGTTTCGTCGCAAATAGTTCATCGATTTTTTCAATCAGTTTTTCCCTGCCGCCGTAAAGCGCCGCGAGACCGTGCATATCGTGGGGCACGGCAAAGGAATTCTGCCAGGCGCTGCCCTCCGTGTAGTCCCTGCCCCAGTCAATAGGTGAAAAACCGGGGCGGAAATTTCCCGCCGTATCCTTAGGCCTCATGAAGCCCGTTTCGGGGTCAAAGAGATTTTTATAGTTTTTCGCTCTCGCGGCAAACTCTTTTTCAATATCTTCCCTGCCGAGAATCTTCGCGATTACTGCAATACACCAATCGCCGTATGCCGCGTCGAGAGTCAGGTTTACGCTCTCATTCTGCTCGTCATAGGGTACATATCCCAGTCTGCAGTAAGACTCCGCCCCGTTTCTGCCGAAATAATCCTCGGGGGCATTCCGGGTGGCGTGTTTGAGCATACCTTCAAGCGCGGTTTCAAGCACGGGCCTGTCAATAAGCCCTTTCACCGCCGCGTCGCAGATTACCGCATCCACAAGGGTTGAGGGCATGCAGCCGCGCTCGCCTATTGATATCCATCTGGGCAGCCAGCCGCACTCGGTGTAATCGCGCACAAAAGACTCGACCATAAGTTTCATTTCGTCTTTCGCGACAAGCGAGAAAAACGGATAAACCGTGCGGTAGGTGCCACAGAATCCGTAGCCGGTAAAACTAACGCCATAACGAATTTCGCCACTGTGCGGGCAGTAGTGCACTCCGGTGCCCTCGGCGTTTAACTCGGAGCATCTGTGCGGGTAAAGAAA
>JAEEHB010000030.1 GCA_016280595.1 Clostridiaceae bacterium
GTTTTCCCGTGAAAAATAAGCCGCAGAACAAGGAAGATTTGCGAAAGCATACTGAGTATGTATGGTAAGCAAATCTGACGATGTGCTGCGGTTTTAGTTTTCCGTGAAAACCAATACTGGATTACGACTCTCCGCCCAAACACAGCCCTTATTTTTTATGTTGTATATCCGCAGTCGAGATGTTTTCTCTCGTTGATGCAGTCAAAAATCACATCGCCGTAAGTGTTTGTGCCTGGCTCGAAAAACAAAATCCGCGTAATGCCCGTGTTGGTAAGGCGGAAATCCCGGTTCGGCTGCACATACCTGAAACCGAGCAGATAAAAGATAACATAGGTCAGAAAGCCCGCGTGCGATACGAGGGCAATTTTTTCACCATTTGTGAAACGGGAGGCAAAATAATCGAGAAGTTCGCCCGCCCTTCTGAAATAGCGCTCTTCATATTCGCCGGGCGTCGGGTCCGGCACGGAAAAGGGAGTCGCGGAATCAACGCCTCCGGCAAGGGTTATATCAATGCCCGGACAGAGTCTTTTGAGCGAGTCGAGATTCTGCCCTTCATAAGACGGATCCATACCTATTTCGCAGGCGCAGGGGAGGATACCCAGAGTCTGCATTTTTCCCGCCGTAACAATCTCCGCGCCCGTCTGCACGGCGCGTCTTAAGCCGCTCGAAAAAACGGCGTCGATTTTTTCGCCTGCAAGGTATTCGCCGAGAGAGCGCGCCTGTATGAAGCCGCGGGGAGAGAGAGCCGAATCAAGCGCCTCGCCCTCCGAAATGTTTGCAAGACTTTCGCCGTGGCGTATGAGCAGAAGTTCTCTTAAAAGAATTCCGTCGGACATAAGTTCCTCCTATGAAAAAACGGTCTGCAGAAATATCCGCAGACCGCAATTTTATATTGAATATTATTCGTCGGCGCAGTCGTCGCAGTCGCAGTCGAAATCAAATTCAAGCAGTTCATCGCAGTTGGGGCACTTGATGCTGCCTTCTGCAAGAATTTCGCCGTCAACGGTGATTACTTCACCGCAGGAAGGGCAGTCGATTTCATATAAATCGTCGTCTTCGCCGCAGCAGCAGTCATCATCGCCGTAGTAATCGTCGCCTTCGTAAACGTATTCTTCGAGGTCTGCGAGGTCGGTGTCGACAGCGTCAATCTGATCGGAGATTTCGTTGAGGTCTTCATCGATGTCATCAATGATTTCCGCAAGATCGCCGATAGCGTCAACGATTGCTTTGAGCAGTTTTTCGCAGTCTTTCTTTTCGCCGAAATCTATGCCGTCTGCAAGGCCTTTGAGGTAAGCGGCTTTTTCGTATGCTGTCATAATGAAAACCTCCTTATTTTATGCTCTGCTGAGATATTCGCCTGTACGGGTGTCGATAAGAATCATTTCTCCTTCTTCGATGAAGAGGGGAACCTTAACCTCTGCGCCGGTCTCAACAACTGCGGGTTTGGTCGCATTGGTGGCGGTGTTGCCTGCGAAGCCGGGGTCGGTCTTGGTAACCTGAAGTGTAACGGATGTGGGAGGCTCAACGCCGAAAACATTGCCCTTATAGGAAAGGATGCGGCAGGTCTCATTTTCCTTTACGAACTTGAAGTTGTCGGGAAGGGTTGCGGAAGAGATGGGAACAAGTTCATAGGATTCGGGATCCATGAAATAATAGAGATCGCCGTCGGCATATGAATACTCCATATCCTTGCGCTCAATATAAGCGGTGGGGAATTTGTCGGTGGGGCTGAATGTACGCTCTACAACCGCGCCGCCGATAACGTTTCTGATTTTTGTTCTTACAAAAGCAGCGCCTTTGCCGGGCTTAACATGCTGGAATTCGATAATCTGGTAAACCTGGCCTTCCATTTCGAAGGTTACGCCGTTTCTGAAATCACCTGCTGATACCATAAAAATTTCTCCTTAGTAAAAAAGATTTTATGTTTACCTTATTATTTTATACTATATATATCATTATTTCAAGTATTTTTTGCTTAACGGACGGGCTGTTTTACAGTATTATCAGCGATTTTTCGCACTTCGTGAGGTTTTCGCAGCCGCTTTCGGTGATATATACCATATCCTCTATCCTCACGCCGAAACTGCCGGGTATATATATTCCGGGCTCGTCGGTCACCACATCTCCGGAGGCGAGAGTGTCCTTGCTCCTTACGGAGAGTGTAGGTTTTTCGTGAATGTCAATGCCGACTCCGTGACCTGTGCTGTGAGTAAAATAATCTCCGCAGCCCGCGTCTTCAATCACTTTTCTTGCCGCCGCGTCCGCCTGCTTGCAGGTGACGCCGGGTTTCAGGATGTCAAGGCAGGCCTGCTGTGCCGCGAGCACGGTTTCATAAACCTTTGCCATTTCATCCGTCACTTCGCCTACCGCCACGGTGCGGGTCATATCGCTGTGATAGCCCTTGTAAAGCGCGCCGAAATCCATTGTGACAAAATCGCCGCGCTCAATTTTTTTATCCGAGGGGACACCGTGAGGCATGGAAGTGTTTTTGCCGCTCACGGCAATCGTCTCAAACGAGAGGCCGTCCGCCCCGTTTTTAAGCATATAATACTCCAGTTCAAGTCTTATATCTTTTTCCGTAACGCCGGGTTTTATGAAAGTGAGAATATGATTGAACGCTTTTTCGGCAATTCTCTGCGCGGTGATTATGCGCTCCTTTTCCTCTGCGGTTTTCACGCGCCTCAGAGCGCAGAGTTCGGCGTCGAGTTTATTTGCGTAAACGGGCACTCCGAGCTGCTTTTCGAGCATACGGAATTCGCTCACGCTCAAAGAATCGCTCTCGGTATAAACCGCCGTGACACCCGTCTTTTTAACAAGGGCGCGAAGGCAGACCGAAGCGCGCTTGAGAAGCATTATTTCATCACAGCCGCGCGCCTGTTTACCGGCGGCTTCTATATATCTTCCGTCGGCAAGCAGAAACGCACGATCCCTTGTCACAAACAGATAGCCGTCCGACGACTCAAAGTCGGTCAGATATCTGCGGTTTCCGGGAGAAACCACAAGGAAGGCGTCCTTTTTGCCGCAGCGTTTTTTCAGGTTTTCAACGCTCATTTATTCACTCTTTTCTTCGGGCAGTTCACTCTGCAGTTTTCTCAGTTCCCTTGCGAGCCTTGCGATGGGCAGGCCGACCACGTTGTAAAAATCGCCTTCAATGCTCTCCACAAGCAGAGCGCCCTTGCCCTGTATGCCGTAAGCACCCGCCTTATCCATAGGCTCGCCGCTTTTTATGTAGCGGTTGATTTCATCTCTGTCGAGTTTATAAAACCTTACCGTGCTCGTCTCGTGAAATTTTACCCTGACATCTCCCGCGGTAAGGCACACGCCCGTGATAACCTTATGCTCTTTTCCCGAAAGTCGGTAAAGCATACGGCGGGCATTCTCTTCGTCTGCGGGCTTGCCGAAAACCTCGTCGCCCTGAACGACTATTGTGTCCGCGCCGATTACGATTGCGTCGGGGTTTGCGAGCGCAACGGGCAGAGTCTTCTGCTCGGCGGTGTATTCCGCGCCCTCCTCGGGGGTGAGCCCTTCGGGCACCGTTTCGTCAACGCTCTTTATGCACAGGCTGTATTTGATATCCGCCAGCGTGAGCAGTTCCCTGCGTCTGGGGGAGGCGGATGCAAGAATTATTTTTCTCATTTCAGATCACCGTTTCTGAGCATTTCGTTTACTTTCAGCACAAGAGCCTGAGTTTTGCCGTCGCGGATTTCATCTCTCATAACCATTGAAACCGCTCTCTCAACCGGGATTTTCTCCACTTCAAGGAATTCGTCCTCGTCAAGATGCATATGAGTTTCTTCAAGGTCGAGCGCCGCAAAGAGATATATTCTCTCTCCGCAGTAGCCGGGTGAGGGATAGAATTCGCCCATGTTTACATATCTGACCGCAACACAGCCGGTCTCTTCCTCAAGTTCTCTCTTTCCGGCCTCGAGCGGATCTTCGCCTTTTTCGAGTTTGCCGGCGGGCAGTTCGAATATTACTTCTTTATAGGGATAGCGGAACTGCCTGACAAATATGAATTCGCCGTCCGCCGTAACGGGCGCAATGCATACGCCGCCGTTATGGGCAACCACTTCTCTGAAAGAGGTCTTGCCGTTGGGCAGCAGCACTTCGTCGCGGCAGACAGTGATAATTTTTCCTTCAAATACAACGGATTCTTTTGTTGTTTTTTCAAATAAATCCATTTGCAGCCTCCTTATAAGGGCGATAATCTGTATGTGCCGTCGGTGATTATAGCACTTTGGCATCTTTTAGTCAAATGATAAGAGAATAAAAAAACAACCATCCTGTTGGATGGTTGCTTTGCTGTGTTGGCATCGTCCTATCTTCCCGGGCCGCTTCCAGCCAAGTATTGTCGGCACTGTTGAGCTTAACTACCGTGTTCGGGATGGGAACGGGTGGACCCTCAACGTCATAAATACCAACTGAAGAACGCTTGTGCGTTTTTCTGAATGCTCGATTATTATAATGCCTCTTTCCGAGTTTGTCAAGTGTTTTTTTCGATTTTGTTTTCTTCGGCCTGAAAGCCCTGTGTTTGCTTTGATTTACAAGGGCCGGAAGCAGCCGCTCTTATGTCCACAGCGAGGTTATGAACATAGGCGAGGCGTCGGTACTTCTGACAAATCCGCAGTTTTCATAAAAGGTGAGCTCGTCGTCATAGGCGATAACCGCAATTCGCAGATAGTCCGCGTATTTCTTTTTCACCATATCAACCAGAGTCCTGCCGACCGTGTTGCCGTGATATGCGGGGTCCACAAGCAGATAGTGAACATAGGCGTTCATTATGCCGTCATCCATCGCGCACACCATACCGATGAGTTTATCGCCGTCCCACGCGGAAAAAACCGTGCCGAAGTTTTTCATCGCGGCAACAAGTTTATCGGGGAAGTGTCCCGACGACCATTCGACCGAAAGAAAGAGCCTTTCGAGTTCATCGCGGGTGAAGTCGTGAATATCTTTATATATTATTTCCATATATCTGTCCTCCGCAGGCGGTATTTCGGTATTATTATATCCTTAAGTATGCGTTTTTTCAATCAAAAGGGCAAAATCACACTTGTTCCGAAGAGAAAAAATCAGGAGAAAAGCGCCTTTTTTCTTATACATTATATATTACCTAATATTATCCGCCTCTTTTGTGTCTGCCCCGAAACCGGCCCGACGCACAGAGCCGCAAAGAGGGAGAAACCTATTTATTGTGGTTGGCGTTTTGCCTTATACACAAGGGATTGTGGCGCGGGAATAATCCGGACAGAAACGACTTTTTGAGGCACACCCGGCGGGGTTGTAAAAAACCGAAAACAGTTGAAAAAAAAGTAAAAAAATTTCTTGACAATGATATAAGTGTGTGATAAAGTATTCGAGCACCCCTCAAGAGAGGGATGCAGGCAGCACCTTGAAAATTAAACAACGACGAAGCAAGAAAAGAACCCTTGAGGATTTTTTTGAGAGTACTTTCAAGTACACA
>JAEEHB010000031.1 GCA_016280595.1 Clostridiaceae bacterium
AATCATTTTGTCAACAAGATTTATCTTTATGACGACAAAGTAATAATCACATATAACTTTAAGAATGTTAAGAAAACCATCTCTTTCAAGGAAGTTGAAGGTGCAATAGATAGTTCGGAATCTTTATCAGCCGGTGCGCCAACAAAAAAGCAGGTCGAAAGACCTGCCTTTTTTGTTGCTCAAAAGGCACTTGCCTTTTGCACAGTGGTTGCAAAGCCGCGTGCCGCGGCTGTTAACTGTGACACATCTGAGCGCCGCCGGTGGCGGGAGGAGCGAGGATGTGTCAGGAAGAAACAGGGAGCAATGCGAAGCGCTGCAAGCGAGCAGTGCGACCATGTTTCTGACCGAAGGCAGGTGTGTATATAACTTGCCTATGAAGTAAATGAAAAAGCAGGTCGAAAGACCTGCTTTTTCGTTATCATTATTCTCTTGAATAAATATGTCAGCCCTTCAAGCCGCCCAATTTTCAAAATTAAAAAGAAAATCGAGTAAAACCGGCTTCTCCGAAACTTACGGGGTTAGTGTAACAAATCTTTAGGCACTTGTCACCCAAGCAAAACCTCTTTGTTCGTGCCGTAGAAGATGTCGCTCCGGCCGCTTATCAGCTTGCAGAATTCTTCAAACTCCGCCCATCTGTTGTAGATGTCAAACTCGTATGAGTGGCCCCAGATATAGAGCAGTTTCGGCGTGTCGGCTTCAAGTTCGAGAAATTTTCTGCCGGTCTCAATCATCTTATCAAACTCGTGGTGATAAACCGTCGGTTTGAATTCGTAAAGATTATCCTGCGGGTCGAACGAGCCGTTGCTCACTATCGTGCGGCAGTATTTTACTCCCGTGTTGTTTCTTATAATCTCCGAAACGCGGCTGTCGTAATTCGTGCCGCCGCACGGGTAGGCGAAGCCCACAACCTCATAGCCCGCAAGTTCCGAGAGGCAGAGCCTGTCCTGCTCCACCTGGCGGATTATTTCTTTTTCATCAAGTGCCGGGAGCATAGGGTGGGTGAGGGTGTGCCCCGCGATTTCGTGCCCTTCGTATATGGCTCTCACTTCTTCGGGCCTCGGCTTGCAGTGGGCGACTGTAATGCCGTCAATGCACAGCGAATTCGCCGTGCCGAGCAGCCCCGAATTGAGGTTGAAAGTGCATTTGAGGCCGTACCTGTTCAGTATTTCGATGAAGCGCTTGTCCTGTGTCACGCCGTCATCATAACTGAATGTGATTGCTTTCATTTTTCCGCCGAACATATCGTCATCTCCGGTAAGATTTATTATTACGTGTTATCGGGAACGCCGTTATTCAAAATACCCTTTATACTTTATCGCGTACCTGCTGTCCGGGAAGAGGCGGGCGTACAGATCAACGAAATAGTCGTCGGTCATACCGGCGATGTAATCCACCACAATCTGATTCGGCTCAGCCGATTCATAGGGGACGGCGCGCTCGTAGTGTGCCCCGTTCACGTAGTCAATATGGTGAGTAAACACGGGCGAAGCGGTATTCTGCGCGATGATATCATACAGAAGCCTGTCATAGAGCGCGGTCATCATCGGGCGGATTGAAGAATCAATCTGCGCCTGCACAACAGCGCTGTTGTAAATCAGATTGTAGTTATCGGCCTTCGCCTTTTTCAGCGCCTCGAAGTGCGCGTCATCTAGTTTTATATAGGGCTTGCCGTAACTGTTTTCGATGATATTCACCATCAGGTTGTTGATCAGTTCGGCGTTGATTGAGCCGATTGCTCCGCCCTCGAATTCTTCGGGGGTGATTATTTTTGCGCGCTCGGCGTCCTGCCTGTCCTTGCCGAGGTAGGCAATGATATCCGAAATTCGCATCACGCAGCCCTCGAGCGTGGAGGGGACGAGTTTGCGCACGTTCGCTTTATCGATATAGCACGCCTCAATCATCCGGTCGAATTCCTCAAAACTCTCAAGCGGCTCGGGGCGGTATTCGCCGAGTTCGATTTCTCCGTCGTGAGCGGCGATTCCGCTGAGCGTCTGCAGGGAAATGTTGTAGGGATAGATGCCGTCCAGCACGCGCACGGAGTGGATATTGTGGCTGAAATGCCTGCCCGCGTGGGCGAAATACAGTTCGTCAAGTATCGCTTCGCCCGCGTGCCCGAAGGGCGTATGGCCTATATCGTGGCCGAGCGCGATTGCCTCAATCAGGTCGAGGTTCAGGTTCAGCGCCTTGCCGATGGTGCGCGCGATGCGTGAGACGAGCTGAACGTGAAGCGAGCGGCGGCTGATATCGTCGTTTTTATAGAACGAAAACACCTGCGTCTTGTCGGCGTAGCGGTTGTAAAACGGGCAGTGAATAATCTTGTCGCAATCGCGGATGAACGCCGTGCGGATAACGTCCGCCTTGTCCTTATCGGGATTTCTGCGGATGACGTTATACTCTTGAAATGCCAATAAGGCGAAGGTATTCGTCACCTTTTCGGTAATTATTCTGTTTTCGGTTTCGGGGGTTAACTTTTCATAGGTGGGCATGGTATCACCTTTTGTTGCTGTTTGTTTTTGAACTCAGATGAACATATCATCTCTAGTATAATTATAACTCTATACGCATATTTTTACAACAGTGAGAAAAAACTTTCCCGTCTGCAGTTTGAAAGAAACATTATTATTCGAAAAATGAAAATAATACTTTACACGTTCAAATATATCTTATATAATAAATCCGTACATTTATTCTTTGGGGAGAGAAAACTATGTATGAATTCAATATGGTAATGAATGTCATCATTTCCGCAATTCTGGTTATTCAGTCCGCGCTCTGTCTGCCGCTGAACAGCCTGCTTTTCCGCTTTGACACGAAGGCGTCCGTGTTTGAAACGGGCGACGGAATGTACACGCTTATCTGGTCTACTTCCTTGCCCGGCACTGGTTATGTGACCTATGAATATGAGGGCGAAGAATACACCGTGACCGATTCGGAGTATGCCGCCATGCGCACAACGGACACTGTTCACAGCGTGCGCGTGCCAAAGGAACATCTGGATAACAACACCTACACCTATCACTCTCAGCATATAGGCACAAGACGCGCTTATGTCGCCGTGAAAGGCAGGACCATTTCTTCTTCTCCCGTTGAATTCAAGGGATATTCGGGTCAGGATGAAATTCACGCGCTCGTGCTTTCAGATATTCACGAAAACCCTGCCAACGCGCAGAAAGCGGTTGACTGCTTTGACATCGAGCCGGATCTGCTGATTCTCAACGGCGACCTTGTCAGTTATATGACCTCCGAGGTGAAGTTCAAGCAGGTGCTCTCGGATGCGCACCGCTTTTCGGGCGGAGAAATCCCCGTGCTTTACACCAGAGGCAACCACGAAAACCGCGGCGAATACGGTCCCGATTCCGTGAGAATATTCAAACTGAGCACAGCGGGAATGTATTACACCTGCGAGTACGGCCCCATTCAGTTCCTCTGCCTTGATTCCGGCGAGGATAAGGCGGATTCCGACTGGACTTACAGCGGCCTTGTGGATTACACCTCATACATCGCCGAAGAAACGCAGTGGCTTGAAAACCTTACTCTTGATGAAGATGCTCAATACAGAATCTGCGTTACGCACATACCAAATGTCGGCAACAGATACGGCAACGACTGGCGCGACATTCTCTCGGAGCTCGGCGTCGATTTGCTGGTCGGCGGCCATAAGCACCGTATCAACTTTGAGTATAACTTAAAGGACGAAGTGCCCTATTATCAGATGCTTGACGGCGGCAAGACGAGGGATGACGGATACATCGCTACCATGCTCACCTTCAAAGAAGGGCAGATTGATGTGCTCTGCTACGATAACGAAAAACAGATGAGAGGCGAGCACACCTTCACATTTTCATAATGCGGGCAAAAAAAGAAACCCGGATGCTTTCCGTTTGGATTGCATCCGGGTTATTCATTTATATCTCAGCCGATCAAGCCTTTCACAAAGCCCGTTATGGCTTTTCTCCGCTTGATAACAAGAGCCGTGCAGCCCGCTACCGCCGCCACGGTGATGCTGCGGCGAATTACTTTTTTGACAATCTTTTTTGAACTCTTTACCGCCACCGCAACAATCTCGGTTTTCGCCTTGTCAAGCGCGCCGTCCTTGACGCTGTCAAGCGCTTCATCCACGATTTTGCCGATGAATTCGGGCGCCTTGTCGTCAACCTTTTCTTTCACTTTCTCAACGGCGGTGTCCGTAACGCGGTCAATTGCGCTGTTGATTTTTGCCTCGATAAGTCCAGTGTTTTTTGCTTTTTTGATCATTTTATCTCCTCCTCATTTTCTTCACTTAAACTTTACACCATCACGGATGAAAAATCAACACAAAGATTGCCCCGGTCCGCGGAAAACAGGCAGAGCCGTTTGACATTTGAGCGCATCGGTATTAAAATATATATATCGAATCACAACCCGCGTAACCAAAAGGAGAAACCCTATGAAAGCATTTAAGAAAATCACGGCTCTTTTGCTTGCTCTGCTAATTTCAGCGGGCTTTGCCCTGACTGCTTTTGCTCAAGATGACGGCACCGCCGAAGAGGAAGAAGCACCCGCGCTCGAAGGCCTTGACACCTCCGCTATTGACGGCAAAATGTTTGCCTACATAGGCATTGAATCATATTTCGTCGTTTATCCCATGCCTGATGAGGCTCTGCCGAATTTCGACATCACCAAAGCCGAAGTTACGTGCAGCGAAGAGGGGATAGTGAAGGCCGAGATTGAGAAGGTTGAGGAATACAGATACGGCAGCATTAATATCACCGGGCTGAAACTCGGTAAGACCACCGTCACCGTGACCGACCCGGACAGCGGCATCTCCTGCAGCGTGCAGGTCACCGTGCTCCCGTCATTCGGCTACCGCCTGATAAACTTCATCCGCTCTCTCGATTACCTGCCCTACTTCCTGTTTATGAGAATAGTGAGTATTATAGGTAAAGATGCTTCTTAAGGTAGTTTTGAATTATTAAAAGTTTTGTTTATATATGTGCATTGAGGTGAACAGATGAGAATTGTTCCCGAAAAACAGGTTTTGCCGCTGACTGCGGAATCGATTGACCGGGTTTCGCTGGATTTTCAGGAGTTCCTTACCGGCATAGGCACTCCGCGCAAGAATATGGTTCTTGCCCGCCTTACCCTTGAGGATATCCTGCTTGACCTGAGAGAGCATTTCGGCGAAACGGCTGAACTGACTTATATAAAGTCTTCATTTTTCAGCCGCCCGTCAATCACTCTTTCGGTGCAGGGCGAGCCGTTTAATCCCCTTGAAACGGATGAAGAGGATGAACTTTACGGCAACCGTACCAGCACTCTGGCGGGCACTGCCGACGGCGCCCCGCTTTATTCCTACGAGCACGGTATAAACGCCGTAACGCTGAAATTCAGCAAGAAGTCGATGAACCCGCTTGTAAAGCTGCTGATTGCCGCAGCCTGCGCCGTGCTGATATCCGGTCTGAGAGTAGCCCTGCCCGCTACCGCAATCGACTATATTAAAAACGACTTCCTCACCCCGCTCAATAACACCTTCATCGGCCTTATGGCTACGGTGGAACTGCCGCTTTTGTTTTTCTCGGTTGCCTGCGGCATTCTCGGCATAGGCAACAGCGCCGTTTTCGGCAGAATCGGCAGAAAGATGGTGCTATATTTCCTGCGCATCGTCTTTATTATGACTACCGTCGCGGGCCTCATCTTCATTCTGCTCTTCCGCCTTTCTTACGGCAATATGAATCAGGTGCATCTGCACGGCGGCATTGAAATGCTGCTCAATATAATCCCCAAGAGCCTGATTGAGCCGTTTACCGGCGGCAACTCGATGCAGATAGTTGTTATGGCTGTGATTGTAGCCTCCGTTATGGTGATGCTGGGCGAGCGGGCGAAAGGGCTCACCGCACTCACAAATGAGGCAAACAGTGTGATTATTCACATTACCGGCCTTATTTCAAAACTCCTGCCGTTTTTCATTTTCATTGTACTGCTCAATCTTATCTGGTCGGATGACCTTCATCTGATTCTCAACATGTGGCGTCCTCTTGCGGCATTTGCAGGCGTGCTTGTATTCTGCACCGCCGTTATGTTTGCCTATGTATCATTCCGCGAGTCCGTTTCCGTAATCACGCTTGTGCGCAAGATTATGCCTACCTTCCTTATCGGGCTTGTTACGGCGTCTTCTGTTGCGCTCAACGGTGAACTCTTTGACTGCCTCACTGCAAAATTCGGCGTCAACCGCCGCTTTGCGGAATTCGGGCAGCCAATCGGCTCGGTTGTGTTTATGCCTTCCACGGCGGTAAACTTTCTCATCTGCTCCGTGTATCTGGCTTATTACTATAAGATTCAGGTTTCGGCTCTGTGGCTTGTTATAGCGGTGCTGCTCTGCGCTTTCGTAGCCGTTGCAACCCCGCCCGTGCCCGGCGGAGCAATCGCGGCTTACAGCATTATTTTCACTCAGCTCGGTATACCCGCCTCGGGCGTTGCCGTTATGATTTCACTTGATATTCTCTTCGATTTCCTCGCCACCGCCTTTGACAGCGCGTTCCTCGGTCTTGCGATGGTCAGGGTGGCGAGCAAAACGGGAATGATGAATTACGACATCCTGAGAAAAGACCTGCAGCCGAAAGAAAAGAATAAATAAAAAACCAAACCCCGCTCGTGAGAGCGGGGTTTAAGTTTATCCGAAAATGGATTTCTTTTCTTCGGGGATTATCGCTTCGGCGTATTCGGGGTATGCGGCTTCGAGGTTTATTCTGTCAATCACCTCAAAACTTTCGCCGTTGTCCCACACAAAGCAGCAGAAGCCGAATTTCTTTGCAGTGTTTACAATGAATCGCGCTTTGTCAGCGAGGTTATCAATATGCTCACGGTCGGTCCAGCCGAATTCGGTGATGCAAACGCCGACGCCTTTTTTCGCGAATGCATCGTAAAAGCCGCGCAGTTTTTTATATATCTCACGCTTTTCTTTGAATGTAAGTTTTTCTTCACAGTCGGCAAATTCACTGCGGTGCGCCGTGCCGGGGTAAAAGTGAAGCGATACCATCACATGTTTGTCACCGGGCACCTCAATCGCCGTGTAGTTTTCCTCAAGGTCGCTTGCGGCGTAGCCGGTTATGAAGACATATCTCGTTTCATTTTCAGAGCCTGATTTTCTTATCGTTTCAAGTGCGGCGAGATTCAGGCGGTTTACAACCTCTCTGCCTTCGTCGTTTCCGCTCCACTCGTGCTCCGCGCCGACAACTCTCGGCTCGTTCATCGTTTCAAATATAAGTCTCTCGTCATAGTCCGCAAAACGCTCCGCAATCTGCGCCCAGATTTTAATCAGCATTTCGCGGCTTTGCTCTTCGTGCGCTTTATCCGCTATCAGCCAGGACTGATCATCATGCTGCACATTGATAACGGCGTTCATTCCGCTCTCGAGCACATAGTCGGCAACCTCGTTTACCCTGTTCATCCACTCTTCGCTTATGTTGCCGTTTTCATCAAGATGCTGAAACCAGGTGACGGGTATTCTCACGGTTGAAAAGCCGCAGTTTTTAAGAAACTGCATTAGTTCTTTTGTGGTTTTCGGATTGCCCCAGCAGGTTTCCGTATCATCGGGCACGGGTATCGACCACGCTTCGAGAGTGTTGCCGAGATTCCAGCCCGCGCCGAGCGAAGAAGCAAATTTCACAGATTCGGTCTGCGGCGGCTTCGGGAAAACACAGAGCACGCTCAGAAAAGCGAGCAGCGCGGATAAGATTTTACTCATAATAATCACCGTAAAAATGATAGCATAAAAAATATTTGCAATCAATCATTGATTTGCGCAAAAAGAATAATTGAAAGATATATTGTTTTGTTTATAAATCTGTGATATATTTTCATTGTGATACGACAAGTATTTGCTACGAGATAATCATATAAAAAGTTCAAAAGGGGTTGTGTGGCTTTTGTTCGCAACTCCGGTTGCACATTTATTATTGGGGTGATATATACGAGAAAAAAACTGTTTGACCTTTTGGAAATCGGATGCGACAGTGAAAATCAAGACAGTTCATTTGATTTTTACGATTGGTTTATGATGGCTACAATAATCATAAGTATTATTCCTCTTGCGTTTCATAAACAAAACAGGGCATTCGAGATAATAGACAGAGTAACGGTAATAATATTTATAATTGATTATATCCTGAGAGTTTTTACCGCTGATTTGAAATTGAATAAAGGTGTTAAATCGTTTTTTATCTATCCGTTTACATCTATGGCTATAATTGACTTAGTGTCTATTTTGCCTTCATTGTCTATTTTAAGCGGAGGATTCAGACTGCTTAAAATATTCAGATTGTTGAGAACTTTCAGGGCATTTCGAGCTTTCAAAGTTATCAGGTATTCTAAAAGCATAAACTTGATATTGAAAGTTTTCAAATCTCAAAGCAAGACGCTGGGAACCGTAGCGGGAATCGCTGTCGGTTATGTTTTATTTTCGGCACTTCTTGTATTTAATGTTGAGCCTGAATCATTTGAGAATTTCTTTGATGCTCTTTATTGGGCAACTGTTTCACTTACAACTGTTGGCTATGGCGATATTTATCCTACTTCAACCATAGGCAGAATTGTTACAATGGTATCTTCTGTTTTCGGAATAGCGATTGTTGCTTTACCGTCAGGCATAATAACTGCAGGATTTTTAGAGGCGTTGCAGGATAAAGATTCGAATGGAGAAGGTAAAGAATGAAAATAGGAATGAGGAAGCCTTCTGTAAAAAAAACATTCAAAGCCCGCACAACAGGAAAGGCAAAACGCACTGTAAAAAAAGCCATAATTCCCGGTTATGGGAAAAAGGGAATGGGATGGGTAAAAAACCCTAAAAAAGCCGCTTACAACAAAGTTTATAACAAAACAACTTTTTCTGTTAAAGATTTGTTGCAAAGCGATAAAAAAGGTAAAAAAAGTAAATATGATAACGAAGTTGATTATGATGAGTATTATGACGATTCCGAACAAAGCCTTTCAGAAAGATTGGCATTTTTGAATGATATCGATTTCAGCAATCATAACAACACAGGAAAGGAACCCCGAAAAATGAAAAAAGGTATAATTATTGTTGCAATGATAGGCATACTAGCAGTTATGATTGGGATTGGTATGTCTGATAATGATAAAAAAGAAACGCCTCCGGCTGATACTACAACACTGGCTGAAAGAGTTTTGACCGAAGAAGAGAGTTCTGATGAAACATCAGCCGAATCAACAGCAACAACGACAACGGTGACTACAACCGAAGCAACCACAACGACGACAACGACGACAACAACTACTACAACTACTACAACAAAGCCTACGACAACCACAACCACTGCAACTACAACGGAAGCTAAAACTACGGCAACAACTACAAAAGCAACCACAAAACCAGCAACGGCAAAAAATAATGATGTGACACAATACTATGTTTTGAACAATAACACTATGAAATTTCATTATCCTACATGTTCTTCCGTTGATGAAATATATGAGCAGAACAAAGGCAGTTTCACGGGCACTCGTGACGAGGTTATCGCTATGGGTTATTCTCCGTGCGGTAGATGTAAGCCGTAATTAAAAAAATATTCAGACAATCACACGGGTTTGTCTAATAAATTAGTGAAAATAAACAAAAAAATATGCAACAAAATCTCTTGTGCGCCACACTGATGGTAGGTTTGCACAAGAGATTTATTATTTGTTTGTGCAGGTTCAATAATTGTTCTTATATTGTTCACTGTTTGTTTTACAGTACAAGGTAAAATGTAAGAACAAAACCGAAAACGGAGGATATGATGAAAATCGGACTTGATGTCGGTTCAACCACTCTCAAGTGTGTTGCAATCGACGAAAACGGAGAAATACTTTACAAGAATTATTTAAGACACTTTTCGCAGATAACTTCAAAATCGGCAGAACTTCTCGGCGAGATAGTCTCACGCTTCCCCGAAAGCAAAAAAGCCTGCATAGTTGTTTCGGGCTCGGCCGGTATGGGCTTTGCCCAGCAGTTAGGTCTCCCGTTTGTACAGGAGGTTTACGCCACGAGAATTGCCGTTAAAAAACTTCTGCCCGGCACAGACGCCGTAATCGAACTCGGCGGTGAAGACGCGAAGATTCTCTTTTTCACCGGCGGCACGGAAGTCAGGATGAACGGCTCCTGCGCAGGCGGCACGGGCGCTTTCATTGACCAGATGGCGGCACTGCTCGGCGTTGAAACGCAGGATATGAACGCTCTCTCGGAGCAGAGCGAAAAGATATATACCATAGCGTCAAGATGCGGCGTTTTCGCGAAATCCGATATTCAGCCCCTGCTCAATCAGGGCGCGAAGAAAACGGATATTGCCGCCAGCATATTCAAGGCGGTTGTCAATCAGACCGTTGCGGGTCTTTCGCAGGGCAGACCGATTACGGGTAACGTCGTTTACCTGGGCGGCCCTCTTTCGTTCCTGCCCGAACTTCGCAGAAGTTTTGACGAAACGCTCGGCCTCAAAGGCGTATGCCCCGAAAACTCTCTATATTATGTGGCGCTCGGCTCGGCGCTCTCACCCGAGAGCGGGGAGATTGACCTTGATGCCGTCATAAAGAAAATCGAGAGTTACAAATCCGAAAAGGGCTACATCAGCTGTCCTCCTCTTTTCGAGAGCGAAAAAGATTATGAGGAGTTTGCCTCGCGCCACGCGAAAGAGACCGTGACCGTAAACGAAATCATAACTCCTTCGGACAGACTCTTCCTCGGCATTGACGCGGGCTCCACCACCATCAAATGCGCCGTGATTAACGACCGCTGTGAGATAGTTTTCAGCAGGTATATGTCAAACAGCGGCAACCCGATTCCCGCGGTGAAGGATTTCCTCACCGATTTTTACGCGAAATACCCGGGAGCGGTTATAGAGTATTCAGCCGTCACGGGCTACGGCGAAGAGATAATCAAAAACGCGTTCAATGTTGACGCAGGGGTTGTGGAAACAATAGCGCACTACACCGCCGCAAAACGTTTCAGACCGGATGTTGATTTCATCATAGATATCGGCGGTCAGGATATAAAATGCTTCAAGATAAGAAATAACACCATAGACAATATCTTCTTAAACGAAGCGTGCTCGTCGGGCTGCGGCTCCTTCCTTCAGTCCTTCGCGGGCGCCTGGAATTACTCCATAGCCGATTTCGCAAAACTCGGTCTTTTCGCAAAGAAGCCCGTTGACCTCGGCTCGCGCTGTACGGTGTTTATGAATTCCTCCGTAAAGCAGGCGCAGAAAGACGGCGCGTCAATCGAAAATATATCCGCAGGCCTTTCAATCAGCGTTATCAAAAACGCCATTTACAAGGTTATCAGGGCATCCTGCGCGGATGACCTCGGGCAGCACATAGTGGTGCAGGGCGGCACCTTCCTCAATGATGCCGTACTGCGCGCCTTCGAAAAGGAAATAGGCAGAGATGTTGTGCGCCCGGATATATCGGGTCTTATGGGCGCCTACGGAGCGGCGATTTTCGCCATGAACCGCAGTAAGGGCACTTCGGCAATCCTCACTGCCGATAAACTCGGCTCATTTGAGCATACGGTGAAGGCAATCACCTGCGGCGGCTGTTCAAACGCGTGCAGGCTTACGGTAAACACCTTCAGCGGCGGCAGAAAATTCATCGGCGGCAACAAGTGCAGTAAGCCCGTCTCCGGCAAAACGGATAAAGAGATTTACGACCTTTACGATTACAAGAAAGAACTGCTCGGCGCATACAAGCCCGTCAAAGGCAAAAGAGGCAAAATCGGCATACCGATGGGCCTCAATATGTATGAACTTCTTCCCTTTTGGCACACGCTTTTCACTCACCTCGGCTACGAGGTAATCGTTTCACCAGAGTCAACGAGAAAGACCTACCTGCTCGGTCAGCACTCAATCCCGTCCGACACGGTCTGCTACCCCGCGAAACTGATGCACGGCCACATCGAATACCTTGTGAGCGAAGGCATAAAAAACATATTTTACCCCTGTATGACCTACAATGTGGACGAAGGTCTCGGTGACAATAACTACAACTGCCCGGTGGTTGCCTACTACCCGGAGGTTATCAGGTCAAACGCCGGCACGCTCGGCGATATAAATCTCATCTGGGATTATGTGGGTCTTCACCGCAGAAAAGATTTTGTGCCGAGAATTCACAAGATTATCTGTGAGCGGCTCGGAAGGGTGAGCATAAAGGAAACCGAAAAAGCGGTTGAGGCGGCATACGCCGAGTATGATTCATATATGAGCAAGATACGCTCGAAGGGCGATGAATTCCTCGCTATAGCTAAAGATAAAAACCTGCCCGTGATTGTCCTGTGCGGCAGACCTTATCATGTGGACAGCGAAATAAACCACGGCATAGACAAACTTATATGCGAGTGCGGCGCCGTGCTCGTGACGGAAGATTCCGTGAGCAATCATATTGAAAAATTTGCCACCAATGTGCTTGACCAGTGGACCTATCAGTCCAGGCTTTACGCCGCGGCGAAGTATATCGCCGAATCGGGCGACACGGGTATGAATCTCGTGCAGCTTGTTTCATTCGGCTGCGGCACGGACGCCATTACGACCGACGAAGTCAGAAGCATCCTTGAAGGCGCAGGCAGAATTTACACGCAGATAAAAATTGACGAAATAACAAATTTAGGCGCGGTCAAAATCAGGCTCCGCAGTCTGTTTGCCGCACTCGGATTGGAGTAATAAAATGAACAGCGAAGAAAGAATAGAATTTACCGAAGAAATGCGCAAGGATTACACAATCCTTATCCCCAATATGGCGGAGATACATTTTGAACTGCTTAACCGTGTGCTCAAACAGCACGGCTACAAGACCGAACTGCTCAGGACAAGCGGCAGGGAAATAGTTGACGAAGGGCTCAACACCGTGCATAACGATACCTGCTATCCCGCCCTGCTTGTAATAGGTCAGCTTATCAGCGCGCTCAAAAGCGGCAGATACGATCCGCACAAAACCGCCCTGCTCATCACACAGACGGGCGGCGGATGCAGAGCGTCAAACTACATTCATCTTCTGCGCAAAGCGCTCAAAAAGACCGGCTACGGCTATGTGCCCGTAATCTCGCTCAATCTCTCGGGCCTCGAAAAGAATTCCGGCTTCAAGTTTACTCCCGTAATGGCTATGAAATTCCTCTCCTGCCTCATTTACGGCGACCTTATCATGCTGCTCAAAAACCAGGTGAAGCCATATGAGATAAACGAGGGCGACACCGACGAAATGGTTGAAAGATGGATAACGAAACTCATTGACACCTTTGACCGCGGCAGGGGATACACCTACTTCGCGATGAAGAAAATCCTGCCCCGCATCACAAAGGATTTTGCCGGCATAGAAACAGGCGCAAAGGATAAAATCAAAGTCGGCATAGTGGGCGAAATCTATGTCAAATATTCACCGCTCGGCAACAACAGGCTCGAAGAGTTTCTTATGAGCCAGGGGTGCGAAGTGAATGTGCCGGGTCTTATGGGCTTTGTGCTTTTCAAAACGGATAACAGGATTGAGGATATAAACCTCTACGGCGGCAAGAAAATAAAAAAACTGCTTATGAAGGGCCTTATGTGGTATATGCTTCACATAGAGAAGTGCATCGCGTCCGCCGCGAAGGCTTACGGCGACTTTGTTGCGCCCGGCTCATATATGCACCTTAAAGAACTCATCAAACCGGTTATGGGCTACGGCTGCAAGATGGGCGAGGGCTGGCTCCTCACCGCCGAGATGATGGAACTTGCCGAGAGCGGCTACGGCAACATCGTGTGCGCACAGCCCTTCGGCTGCCTGCCCAACCACATTGTTGGCAAGGGTATGGTGAGAAAACTCAGAGAGATTTACCCCGAGTCAAACATAGTGCCCATCGACTACGACCCCGGCGCAACTCAGGTAAACCAGGAAAACAGAATCAAACTTATGATTGCCGTTGCGAAGGAAAACAGAGAGCAGAGAGTATCATAAAATATAATCAACCGTCTTTGGACGGTTGATTTTTTTGCTGTATGAGGTTACAATAAGAGGCAGAAAACATACGGAGGAATTCCCGTGAAAAGAAAGACGATAATAATTGCCGTCTGCGCGGCGGTAATCCTGATATGTGCAGTCATCGGAGGTGCTGTTATGTTCGGCAGAAAACAGGCGGAGCCCGTCACGGCTTTTGAAAAAGTAACGCTCACCGAGAGCACAATGCGCGGCAAACGCGAGTATGAAATAATAAACAAAGGCGAATCCGCCGAAGTTTCACTGTACATGATGTACTATAAAGACGGAGAAGAGGAAAAACGCCTTGAAAAGCAGACGGACTGCGGCACGGACGCGGTGCTTGAAATTCTTAATACCTGCGGCGTCACCTCGTGGGACGGCTTTCACGGCAAGCACCCCAAAAATGTGAGCGACGGCACGATGTTCAGCTTTGAGGCTTCCGTAAACTCCGGCACGGTGATAACAGCCGACGGCTCCGAAAACTTCCCCAAAAACTACCGTATGCTGACAGACTGGTTTTATGAAACGCTCAAAGACGCAGACGTAAGCGAAAGCGAATAAAAAACAAGCACCCCGACAAAGGGCGGAGGGTCATAAAACAGTAATGCCTCAAAGAGAGACCTTTGCACATCTTATGCAGGGTTTCCTCCTCGGAATACAGCCAAGTATTCCTCGTCGTCAAAACCTGCAAATATGCACAAATTTCATCTCTTTGAGGTGCGAAGCAGTTTTCCCGAGAAAAATAAGCCGCAGAACAAGGAAGATTTGCGAAAGCATACTGAGTATGTATGGTAAGCAAATCTGACGATGTGCTGCGGTTTTAGTTTTCCGTGAAAACCAATACTGGATTACGACTCTCCGCCCAA
>JAEEHB010000032.1 GCA_016280595.1 Clostridiaceae bacterium
AAGAGGACGAAGCGGGATGTCTTTTTAAGAGTATTTAACCGAGAAGAAGATATCAAGGCCTATGAGTCTGAACGCTTTCCAGATAAAGGTGTGGAAGAAAGTCACGAGTCTGCCCCAGAAGCTGTCGCCGTGATACTCTTTATCGAGCGGGCAGATATCCGCGGGTGTATAAACAGGCTTTACCGTTATACCGCCGGCAGTGAATTCATATTCTTCCCACTTGCCGTCATAACCCTCTTTTCCGGGCACGGCGGGCTCATCAATGCTCTTTGACTCAACGGTGTATTCCCTTGTGTCAACCAAGTCGCCGTTTTCGTCAACGAAGGTTGCGGTGTATTTAATCGGAGTATATACCGCGTTGAAGGTCAGATCATTTGCGGGCATCTTTTCGGGTATTTCATTATCCCATGCGAAGTCATAGCCTTCTCTTACGGGCGTGCGGGGGTGAATGACCGGGTCGCCGAACGCGACCTTTGTGCTGTAAAACTCTCCGCCGTCAACCAGATACACAAGATTATACTCGTTGACTGTGTATATTGCGTTGATTTTTATATTATCCGCGATGAGGGAATAATTTTCCCATTCGCCGGTGTGTCCCTCTTTTTCGGGCACAGCGGGCAGGGTAATGGACTTCTGGCCGTATGTAAAGGGTATCTCGTTATATGCTTTGCCGTCAACCATCAGCGTTGCCGTGTAAGTGTTTGCCGTGTAAGTGACATTAACGGTTTTGCCGTTTATATCGGCATCGCCCATTGTGCCCTCCACCTTTGCGGGGTTTGGAGTATAACCCGTGATTTCGGGTGATGTCACGCTGTAATATGTGAATATCGCAACATCTTCTTCGTGGGTTTCAGACGCTTCGCCGCCTTCGGCATAAACATAGTTGATTGTCAGCGGGCAGTCTACGCTTTCTATTGTCAGCTTTCCGGCAATATAATTGATGTCGTAGTTTGCTGTTTTTTCGCCTATAACCGCAGCGGAGGGAATAATTCTGCCCTCATATATGGCGATTTCTTTTTCCGCGCCGTCAAGGGTTATGCCTGTAAGCTTATCATCGCCCACAAGTCCGTTGACCTTAACCTTGCTGTCAAAATCGGCTGTATAGCCCGTGCCGCCTTCGCCTTGCGTAGAGCCGTTGTAGGGATAGGTCTGATCTTTGGCGGTGATTGTCAGCCCGGCGGGGGATATTGAAAACTCAGTTTCTGCTGCGGGGAAATCGTTGCCGTAGGCATCGCCGTCAAAAGTGATAACCATTTTGTAATCACCCGCATCAACAGCACTGTCCACATCGGACCAGCCGCTGTCTGTTTTCTTTTGAATGGTAAACGAACAGTCGTCCCCGTCTATGATGGTAAAAATCCATGTTTTATAGCCGACAACCGCCTCATTTTCATCAAAATAATATTCGGATTCAATTTTATATACGCCCGGGTCTTCCGGTGTTCCTGTTACTCCTGCCCAATTACCGTCTGTGTATCTGCTGTAATAAGCTCCATTTGCGTTTTCGGGTACGATGTCGCCTGCTGTTACGCTCAGTATTTCCGGTGTTTGGCCGGCTCCGGTATATTTTAACCCGGAGATGTCGCTTGTGTTTACGGTGACCGTTATTTTTGCGGGCCAGTCTGCCGCAAGGATAGCATCGGCCTCCATCTGCACGCAGGCTTCATCGGCTTCGGTAAAAGAAACGCGGGCACCGTCTTTTGCATAATCGAAGCCTTTAAGGGCAGGGTAGAACCAGTAGTAGTTATCCCCTTCGGTCAAGCCTGCTTTTACCATCCAGGGATTTTCCTCGCCTTCTTCAAAGACAAACTGCATATTGTCAAGGGCGTTTTCCCCGGTCATCTGCGCTGTGGGAAGTGCCTTTATGCCGGGAGCTGACGGGATATTGCCTGCGCCTTTATCAGTCCCGCAGGCAGCCTGGTCATAATAACAGTTGGTAAATTCCATTGAACTGTCGGAGTTGCCCGCAATCGCTCCGGAATAACTGCTACCTGTATTATCTAAGCAGCCGGCGCTGTAACAGTTGTTGATTTTTGACTGCTGCTGAAGATCTCCGGCAATGCCGCCTTGTTTTGCAATGCGGCTGTTGACAGCGCCTGTGTTGAAGCAATTATTGACGGAGGAAGACAAAGAAAGGGTTCCGGCTATGCCGCCGACAGACTCTCTGCCGACAATGTTGCCGGTATTGAAGCAGCTGATTATTTCAGTATTATTATTGCTGTATCCCGCGATACCGCCGACATATTGATTTCCCTCTATATATTCCGTGTTGCTGCAGTTTTTTATTATCGAACTGCTGTCAACCGCGCCGGCAATTCCGCCTATATAATTAATGTTGTAACTGTCTGTTATAATGCCGGTGTTACGGCAGTTTATAATTGTTGTTAACGCCCCTGAACCTGTGATGCCGCCGGCATAGTGGCTGCCGTTATTTTTCACCTTTATAATGCCGGAATTGACGCAGTTTTTTATAGTTCCTAGTAAAGAGCGCCCTGAAATGCCGCCGGTATTACTCTCACCTGAAACTTTTCCGGAGTTTTCGCAGTATTCAATATTTGCGCTGTCACCCACAGTTAATCCCGCGATGCCGCCGGCATTGTTGTTTGCCGAAACGCTGCCTGTGTTACGGCAGGCGGTAACGGTGCCGTAATTTTCTCCGGCTATACCGCCGGCGGTTGAGCCGGTTGATGTCACAGAGCCGCTGAAACAGCAGTTACTGATTGTTCCTCTGTTGAATGCCGCGATTCCCCCGGCAGTGAGGCCGGAGTAATAATTACCGTCTGTAATATTTACATTCTGAACTGTTCCGCCGGGACCGACAGCAAAGAAAAGGCCGGCACTGGGGTTATCGCCCGGCCTGATTGTGAGGCCGGTTATTGTGTGCACAACGCCGTCGCTGTCCATGCCGTCAAAAGTTCCGGTATAAGCATAATCAATGCCTATGTGAGTCCAGGCGTTTGCTTCGTTAAAACCGTCCGCGTAGGGGTCGCTCGCGGAAGCGTCGATATCCGCTGTGAGAACCGCGCAGGTTCCGTTTTCGCCGTTATTGACCATACCCGCGAAGAACCTGAGATCACTGTAATTGCTGATTTTACGCACGAGCAGAGGCCGTTCGGGTCCCATCACCCAGACATCGGAAACATATTCGCCGTCATCTGTTTCGGTGAAAAAGCCGGGGTAATCAATCGTACCGTCATCAGTTTCGACAGTCGTGCCGCCGAATTTCGCCGGGTTTTTGAAATCATCTTTTGAAAGGCCGCTGACATTTGAGCTTGTGCCGCTATCTGTGCCTATGCAGGTTCCGATACTGTTTATTTCGGAGCAGTAAAAGCTGTTTACGACTGTACTATTTGATGTATTATATCCGACCACGCCGCCGGCTAAATCACCCGATATACTGCCGGCGCCGGAATAGTAACAGTCTGAGACTGTGCCGTTGTAATTATTTCCGACCACGCCGCCGGCATTATCACCGGATATACTGCCGGAGCCGGAATTGTAACAGTCTGAGACTGTGCCGAAATTATATCCTATCACGCCGCCGGCATTGTCACCGGATATATCGCCCGAGCCGGAATTGTAACAGTCTGAGACTGTGCCGCGTGCATTATATCCGACCACGCCGCCGGCTTTATCACCGGATATACTGCCGGAGCCGGAATTGTAACAGTCTGAGACTGTGCCGAAATTAT
>JAEEHB010000033.1 GCA_016280595.1 Clostridiaceae bacterium
AGCAGTTTTCCCGAGAAAAATAAGCCGCAGAACAAGGAAGATTTGCGAAAGCATACTGAGTATGTATGGTAAGCAAATCTGACGATGTGCTGCGGTTTTAGTTTTCCGTGAAAACCAATACTGGTTTACGACCCGCAGGGAAATCCCGTGCGCTTTATCTTTGCGTTTATTTACTTCTGCTCAAACACATATTCACCGGGAGCGAGGCGGATTATCGCCTTGCCGTCTTTCACGGTATATCTGCTCTTTGCGAGAGTTTTGCCGTTCACCTTGATTTTGCCGGTTGTAACGGGGAGCTCAAGGGTGGCGATTGTGTTTTTGGGTACGGAGCACTTATACACAAAACCGTCTTCGGTGGACCATTCGGATTTAATCATACCGCTCGCGGATTTGTATGACGCCTTAACGAAGGTGATATTCTTCTGCCCTTCGGGAAGTTCGTCCGCTGTCCTTGTGTCAATTCTCGGCTGAAGTTTAATTGACTTGAAGCCGGGCTCTGCGGGCTCGATACCTGCCATAAAGCGATACATCCACTCACCGATTGCGCCGTAGGCGTAATGGTTAAAGGAATTCATACCGACATCGCCGAAGCCCTTGCTCTTGGTATATGAATTCCATCTTTCCCAGATTGTGGTAGCGCCCTGGTCAACGCTGTAAAGCCAGGAGGGCTCTTTTCTCTGAAGAAGAAGGTTGTATGCGGTTTTGTCCTTGCCGTATTTCGAGAGCGCCGGGCAGAGGTTATATGTGCCGAGGAAGCCGCAGGAGAGCCTGTCTCCGTTGTCTTTAATCTGCTTCTCAAGTTCATCCGCCACCTGCTTCGCGTAATCTTCGTCAAGCAGGTTGAATGCGAGGGCGAGAATCTTGTTGCACTGTGTTTTTTCAACAAGTTTGCCGCGCTTCATAAAGTGGCTTCTGAAGTACTTGAGCGCCTTTTCCCTGAGGGCGGCGTAATGCTCCGCTCTGTCCGCCTTGCCGAGCACATTGCTCATATAAATCATGAGGTCAAGGTCGTGCACGAAGTAGGCGCTTGAGCAGTATTCGTTTTCGCACCAGTCATAGGCGAGCCAGTCGCCGTATCTGGGGATGGGACCCGAGTAGCCGTATTTGCTTACAAGGCCTGCAATATATTTCTCCATCGAGTCATAATGCTCGGTGAGTATTCTCTTGTCGCCGTAGGCGATATACATATTGTAAGGAATAATAATGCCCGCATCGCCCCAGGCACAGGCGTCGTCCGCCTTACAGTAACCAACTCTCGGATTAACGTCTGCATAACCGCCCGTTTCGCCCTGCGAGTCTCTCATATCCTGCATCCATTTGCGGAAGAAGCCGTAAACATCGGCGTTGTAACTCGCGGTCACGCTGAATGCCTGCGCGTCACCCGTCCAGCCGAGCCTTTCATCTCTCTGCGGGCAGTCGGTGGGCACGCTGAAATAGTTGCTCCTCTGACCCCAGATAATGTTGGAGATGAGTTTGTTTATACTTTCATCGGAAGTTTCTATACTGCCGATTTCCTTTATATCGTTGCCCATAACTTCGCCGAGAATATCATAAACGGTGAAGTCGTCATCGGCGCTCAGTTCAATGAATCTGAAGCCGAAGAAAGTGAATACGGGCGCGTAATCAACAGGCTCTTTGCCCGCGAATACATAGTAGGATTTAGCAAGCGCCGAGCGGAAGTTGATTGTGTAAAGCGAGCCCTCGGGGCCGTCGTTGCCCCTTGTCTTTTTGCCGCTGTCATTTAAGAATTCGGCATAGCGCACTTTGAGCACGGAGCCTTTTTTGCCCGAGACATTAAGGCGCAGTCTGCCGACTATCTCCTGCCCGAGGTCGATGATAAGTTTCTGCCCCGTTTTAACCTTCACGGGATAAACGGGGTTTTCCTCGCCCTTATGCACCTTGCCGTAGTAACTGCCGTTATACTCAACGCCGTCGGCGATATACATATATTCGGGCTTTCTGCAAAGGCTCTTTCTCACTCTGATTTCGGGCCCGATAAACTGAGTCACTTCGCCGGCATAGGCGAATTTATCAGCCTTTTTCCAGCCGGAAATACCGAAATCGGGCATACTCATTTTATCATAACCGGTCTTCCTGCCGTCACGGTATTCGCCGTCCCAGATATCGGCAGTAAGGATGGGACCGCCTACCTTTGCCTTCCAGGAGGTGTCAGTAGAAATAACTTCTTTGCCGCCGTTTACTATAGTTGCAATAAATGAAGGAGGATTGTCTCCGTAGTATCCGCCCGAAATTCTGCCTGCGTACCAGCCGGGAGCAACCACCGCAAGCACTCTGTTTTTGCCTTTTACAAGATATTCGGAAATCTTTGTGCTTGTGTAAAGCGCTCTCTTTGTGTAATCCGACCAGCCGGGCTTCATCTCTTCGTTGCCGATGCGCTTGCCGTTTATGAAAATATCAACACAGCCGAGCGCGGAGAAGATTATTTTTGCGTTGTCGATTTTTTTGATTGTGAAATCAGCCGCAAACATCGGAAGGCCGTCCTGCGGGAAGAGGTCGGTATGCTGATAAAGCGGAGGCCTTCTGACACTCCATACGGATGCCGCCGAAGAGAAATAGGGCGTATAATCGGTGGTAATGAAAATTGCGTTTTTTGACAGTGAGTTCATAGTCTCCTCCTTATGAATCCAGCGCCTCTAAAATAACAGCCGCTGTTCTTTCGGTTGATTTGCCGTCAATTTCGCTGAAGAATTTTTCTCTGAAAGGCGCGATTTTTTCCTGCTCGAAATCTTTGCAGACAACCGCGTTTTCAAGTTCTTTCTGATTGAACACTATCTTGCCGGGAACAAATGTTTCAAAGTCACAGTAGAAGTCTCTTTCGGATACATACTGATAGAGGTCATACGCGTAAAAAAGCATCGGAATATCAAGGAGTGAAGCCTCAAACACCGTGCTCGAATAATCGGTGATAAGCAGGTCGGTGACAAAGAGAAGGTCATTTATTTCATCCTCGAGCGACAGATCAATCACCTTTTGCTCATATCCCTCTTTCACGGCGAATTTTTCCGTGCAGAAAGGATGGAGTTTGATTACGAGCGCGTAATCGTCGCCCGCCGCGTCAATAAAAGCGCATGGGTCAAATACATTGGTGGGGTAAAACGCGCTCTTCTGACCCGAGCCCCTGAAAGTGGGCGCGAACATAATGATTTTTTTATCTCTGAGAAAGGGATATTTTGCGTAAAAGCTTTCGGTAGCGTTCTTTCTGTATTCGTCGCTGAAAAAGATGTCCGTTCTCGGAATACCCGTTGAAAGCACGCTCGAATCGCCTATTCCGAAGCCTTCGGAGTAATACTTTCTGATGCTGCCCGAACTCACTATGGTGTAATCATACATCCTGTGGTTGGGCGAAGTCTGCTTCGGACCACCGTATTTACCCAAACGGCTGAAGCCGAATGTTTTGAACGCTCCGCACGCGTGCCACAGCTGAAAGAGCGTTACGCCATCGCGTTTTTCAACTGTGTTGAGCAGGCTGAAATAATCGTCTACTATTACAACCTTGCTCGTAGCGTAAAGCTTATAAAACTCTCTCTTTTCTTTCCTGCCGGAAAACTGATCCATTTCGCTGACCATAAGAAAGCGGAAATCGATATCCTGCCTGTCTTTGATAAGGTCATAGACATATTTTTCGTTTCCGCCGAGTTCATCCCTTCTGCCGGAGATGAAAGCAATACGATTTTGAACAACCGGCTTTTTGCAGAGTTTTCTGTAATAGCGGTAATACCTCTGCTCCTTGAAGGTAATGATTTTATTGGCGACATCCTGATTCTTGAAGGCGTATTTTATGTAACTTGCGATATTCGCTTTTATCTGCCCTTCAAGTTCATAGATAAAGCCTTCTTTCGGGATATATCGGCGTTTTTTGTTAAGCCCCGCCGCGGCAAAAAAGCCGTCTGCGACAAACAGAGGAATAAGGAATATTCCGCCGATTACGGCGAGCAGGGAGATAATCACCTGGGCAATGCCGCGCAGTATTTTCTTTGCGACGGAATTGCGGTAATCCGGGAATACGGTGTGAAGGATAACCGATTTTTCCTCCGGCCTTGCCTCCCAGGAATACCTGACTGCGTTTTCCTTGAGTTTTTCCTCTTCGTCAAGCACATAGGGGTCGGAATAAACGCAGGCGCCGTCAAAACTTTCATCCGCAGTGTAAGCGGAGTCTGTCTGCACCGGGTTTTTCGCTTTTACGGCGGCGGAAACATAAAACGGGATGTTTTCTTCGCATTCGTCACTGAAGCTTACCTCAAAGGATATACGGATATCCTCGTCGGTCTGCTTTGTGAAAATATACTCAATGAAATATGAATAAGAAAAAATGTGAATCATATCCCCTGCCTGCGTCCTTTTGAATGACGCCTTGGCAGGTATGGGCATACGCCTGGTCTCTTCGCCTCTGCGGAAGATAATTCTCATCTTGGGGTAAA
>JAEEHB010000034.1 GCA_016280595.1 Clostridiaceae bacterium
GATGCAATCCAGAGAAAAAGAAAGCCGCTGACTTAAAAGCTTGGAACACTTATAAGTCAACGGTTTTTCTTTGGTTGCGGAGGGAGGATTTGAACCTCCGACCTCCGGGTTATGAGCCCGACGAGCTACCAACTGCTCTACTCCGCGATGTGATGTTGTATATACATTATACACATAAGCGCATTTTTGTCAAGAAAAAAATATAATTGATATATTCAAAACCATCTTCGGCTTATAATTTCACATAAAAGCGGCTCACATTTTTTGTGAGCCGCTTTTCGTTGCATTATATCAAAGTGATTTCAGATATTCCCAGGATTCCTCCGTGGCTTTGAAGGGGTCGCCGCCGGACCAGTCGTTATCCTGCTCATACACAATATGCGGTATTTCGAATTCACAGCACAGGTCATAAACCTCGCCGAGATTCACAACGCCCTTGCCGAGCGAAACAAAGTGCCTTTCGCCCTTTTCGTCAATGATATAGTCCTTGAAGTGAACAACTTTTACTCTCCCTTTCATCCTGCGCAGGATTTCGAGCGGGTCGGCGCCCGCGTAATGAATCCACGCGATGTCGGGAATGAAGCGGAAGGTGTCGGGGTCGGTTTTGGTGAGCAGAAGTTCCATCATGGAGCAGTCCGCGCCCTCGAGAGTTTTGAACTCGAAATCGTGGTTGTGGTAGTTGAAGGTCATACCGCATTCTTTAAGGCGCGCGCCTACTTTGCCCGCATTTTCTATAAAGTTTATTACGTTTGAGTAAGTGTCGCGGCAGTCGGAAGGGGCGGAGCCGATTCCCATAGCGTCACAGCCGATAGTCTTATGCTCGTCTATCATCGTGTCAAGGTCTGTCAGCATACGGTCAAAGCCTTTGTGCGTAACGCACACGCTCATTCCGTGCTTTTTGAGAATGTCCGCCTGGATTGGTGCGGGAATGTCGCCTATGGCGGAAATCTGAACATCGCTCACGCCGAGTTTTTCGAGCCTTCCGAGAGTCATATCAAAATCTTCGGCGGTCTGTATGAAATCGCGCAGGGTGTATAACTGTATTCCGATTGTCGGTTTCATTTTTTATCTCCTTTTTCTGTTTTCTTTCTTTATTCTTTTCTCGGCTTCGAGCCGTTCTTTATCAAGTTTTCTTTCAGCCGCAAGACGTTCCGCCTTCGCTCTTTCCGAGTCGTGGCGGGCTTTTCTTTCGGCAACAACGCTTTCGTAGTCGGCGATTATGCCGTCAAGGTTGTTGTAGCCGTCGTGCAGTTCAAGCGTGCGCACGGCGTTGAGATAGGGAGTGGCGTAGGTGATATAGTTGTTTTTATCTCTGCTCGCCTTTTTCATCGCGTCGCGTCTGAGTTTGCGGTTTTCGCGCGTGTCATCCGGCAGGTCGTATGCCGCCTGCTCCGCGTCGGGGTAATAGGTGCAGCTGCCTTCGGGGTATAACTGCTCAAACAGATGATGCGAGGATTTTATCTGCTTCGCGTTTTTGATTTCCTGTTTGCGCCAGGTGCGCTCTTCTTTTATATCCGTTTCGGGCAGGGCGAGGGCGAGAGCGAGGATTTCTTCATAATCGTTGTGAAAACCGTCTATGCCCGCGTCGGCGATTTTGCGGCAGAGTTCATATTGCTTCTTGCCGAAATCGGTTTCAAATCTTCTGATTTCGTGCATAACGAAGCGCGAGATTTCAACCTCTTCATTCTGCTCTCTTGCGGCTGCGTTTTCTTCGCGCGCTTTCTGAATTGCCGCAAGGCGTGCTTCCTTTTCCTCCGGGGTGCCGGACGGCAGGCTCTTTGCCTGAGCGAGCGCTTTTTTGCCGGGCAGAGCAACCTTCTCCGCGCCGTCATATTTACGCGCCTTGATTATCGCCTCACAGCCTTCGATATAAGTGCTTTCCTCACGCTTATCGGAGTTTCTGTCTTCGATCAGGGTGCGGATTCTGATTACTCTTATCATTGACTTCTGCCCGGTTTCGGAAATATCGTAGGCAAACCAGGGCAGCACGTCAACCGCCGCGCCGAAGATTGAGATTTTAAGCAGAGTGTCCAAGAGACCGAAAAGCACGCAGTCCGGATTCTTTTCCTGCTGTGAAAGGGGCAGGGCTTCATTGTAGTTTTTGTAAACATCAAGCACGGAGTAATCGTTGCCGTCGAAGCCCTTTCTTCTGTAAACCCAGGGGATGAAAAGACCCGTCACAGCGCCGATAATGCCGCTCGCGTAGGACTGCACAAAGCCGAAAGCGCCGTCGATTCTTTCGCCTATAAGATACTGCTGATTGTCGCGCATATCGGACTCAATCGCGGAGTCGATAACATTGCCGGTGTCAACAAATCTGTCAATCGTATAAACTATGAAAAGGCCTATAGCGGCAAATTTGGTTTTATAGAAAAGGAAGTATGATGCGATAAGGAAAATCTGCGCGATATTCTTGAATATCTTTATGTTTCGTTTGCCGAAGCGTTTTATGAACCAGGGGGAGAAAAGCATACCCCAGAAATTCGCGTTGTAGGAGATTGTGTTGAGCAGGCCGTAGGTGGTGCTCTTCATGATATGAGCGCGGTAAACCATCCACTCCCACACATTGCCCTTTGCGCCCTCAAGAAAGTCGTTCCAGCCGTCGGCGCATTTTATCCAGAATATCTTGTTGCCCGCGACAGCGCGCATTGAATTGGTGAAACTCATTTTGGTGATACGGCTCTTGGGAAGTACAAGGCGCTCCCTTGTGCCGAAATAGGCTATGAGCACCACTGGCATCAGCAGCGAAAGGGGAGTGTAAGCGCCGCGGTAATAGCGCATATTGTATTTGTCGCCGTTTTTGCAAAGCACGTCAACCATCAGCGGGAAATAGATGTTGGTGATGGTGTAGCCCATAGAGTAGATAATGCTGGTGATTGCCATTATCTTGGTGCGCTCCTGGGTGTTGGGAGTCATAACGTGCACCATGTTTGTAACGCCCGTGTTTACCCATCCCTGCACATAGCCCTGAATCTGACCGATGAGAAACAGCATTATTATCATTATGTATCTGCCGAAACGCCCCGAATCCCTGACCGTTTCATAAGGCAGCCAGAGCGAAATGATTGTGAGAATCATAGAGGGAATCGCCAGTTTGATATACACCCTGTATTTGCCGTCGGACGAGCGCAGGTTATCAACAATATAGGCGTTGAGCGGTGTGGTGATGTAGCCGATAGCCGTGCATACATAGCCCATAACGAGCAGTTCTGTGTTGTTCATCTTGAGCGTCATGCCTGTGAACTGATTGCCCACGCCGAAGCCGATGGTCCACGAAATTGACATAAGCAGAGCCATCCAGCCCACCGAGAGCATCACAACCTCGCGGTAGGGAACATATTCGCCCGGCCTCGGCTGCCGCCAGTACATCCTGAGGTCGGATATTCCGTCTTTTACTTTTTGCACAGCTTCCAATGATTCACCGCCTAAACAAAAAGCCCGTAAATCGGAAAAACTGATACCGGTTTACGGGCGCTGCCCTTGTGGTTTATAACTGAATATTAAAGGAATATTCCCGTGAAAAATCCGAACATACGAAGATAGTTTGACGGATCTTTTGACACTCTGTCAATCGGCTGGGCGAGAATCACGGGCTCGGTTTTGGTGCCGAGGCCGAGTTCACTCAGTTTTTTGAGAATAACCTTCGCTATGAGAATGTTGCCCTTTGCGTTGGGATGAATGGTATCTATTGCGATAAGATTTTTTTCCGCGGCGAAGGCGGAGCAGACATCCGCAAGTTCATAGGCGCTGGGGTTTTCTTTAAGATAATCTCTGAAGCAGGCGTTAAGCGCGTCAACGCCCTTCTGATAGAGACCCGCGATGCCTTTGATTTTCCAGGGGTTGTAAAGAGTCTGAAGGATAATCACGGCGTCGGAATTCTTTGCCTTTATCTTGGTTATGATTTCGTGAAGGTCTCTGTTGACGCCTTCAACTATCTTGTTGATTACGCTCATATTGCCGAAGGTAACGGTGAGCAGAAGCCAGGGAAGATTGTTTTTAATGAAATTGTTGCCGCCGATGGAAATGTTGATTATATCAGCGGATTTGATTGTGTCGGATACCTGCTGGTCGTCTATCCAGTTAAGCAGATTTGAGGTTGTGAAACCGTCAATCGCGAAGTTTGAGTAAATGTAGCCGTTGGTGTTGGCGACTATTTTGCCGTAGCAGGCCTCGCCGGGGTTTACTATGCCTGAGCCTACGCCGATTGAATCGCCGAGCACAAGGTAATGGAGTTTTTCCTGCGCGGCATATGCCGAAACGAAGCAGGAGAGAATAATAACAAGTGAAAGTAATACGCTGATTAATTTTTTCAAAACGGGTACCTCCGGAAATGCGCAGAAATGTGCGTTTGAGTTTATTCATTCAATTTGGCTATGCGCCCTCAGGGAGCGTCATAGCCAAACCCAACGGTTTAATTATAATAACCTTATTATGTATTGTCAAGGCAGAATTGCCGAAACGGCGGGTAAAATGTGTTGAGATTTTATAAAAATTGTGATAAAGTTTATCATAACATATTATTTTTCTTCAGGAGAGAAAAAATGAAACTCAAGTCACTTATCGGCATTTTTCTTGTCTTTGCGCTGATTATTTCGGCGTGCGCTCCCGCTTTTGCCTACGGAAATTCCGCTGCGCAGAGCGATGCTTCCGGCGGAGATGACAGCGGCGTGCTCTCATTTATCAAAGAATTGTTTGAGCGGATTTCGGCGTTTTTCAGAGGGCTGAAAACACGCATTGAAGTCAGGCGGGAAGGCGTGAAAAACACGATGAATCAGAACACCATTCATATGCTCAAATCTGCCACCGACACCATAGGCGACAGTTTCATAATCACCACCGAAGACGGCAAGGTTATAGCCGTAGACGGCGGCCACTATACGGACACCGAGTATTTTGTGCAGTATCTCAAAGCGGTGACCGGCTCGGATAAACCGCATATTGACGCCTGGTTTCTTTCACATCCGCACGATGATCACTGCGAAGTTTTTCTCGATGTCGTCGAAAACCGCAGTGAAGTATCGTTTGATAAAGTTTACGCAAATTTCCCCGAAACCGCTTTTTATGAAGGAGCCGACGAGTGGGCGGTACAGGTGCTCACCGATTACTACCGTCTTCTGCCCCGCTTTGAGGGCAAAACTGCCGAACTCACTGAAGGCGATGTGTTCAATGTCGGCGCGGCGGATTTCACTGTATTTTACACTTTCAATCCCGAATTCAAGCGCTGCAATTCCGCCTCAACCATAATGCGTATGGACCTTGGCGGCACTAGCGTGATGTTTACGGGCGACGCCTGGATTGACTCCGGCAATTATGTTGTCGAAAAATATGCAAACAGCGGTCTGCTTGACTGTGATATATGCAAAATGGCGCATCACGGCAACGACGGCGTTGACAGGACCTTTTATGAAGCGGTATCACCGAGAATCTGCCTGTGGCCCACTCCCTCATGGGTCTGGGAAAATACAAACGGCAATCTTACGACTCCCGAGGTGCGCGCCTGGATGGACGAAATCGGAGTGGAAAAGAATTATGTTGCGAAGGACGGCTCCCGTATGCTACGCCTCTTTAATCCCCGCATAGTTACAACAACCGATGTGTTTGAAGACGGCTATCCCGCCGACAGGGCTATTGACCGCCTTGCCGCTCTCGGCTATGAGGGAATCGATATGGGCTTTGACTACTGGACCTTTGAGGGCTCGCCGTTTATGGGCGATGATTATCTCGGCTGGGCGCAGTCGCTCAGAGAGCACGCGGATGAAACCGGCATACCCTACACACACGCTCACTCACCGGGCGAAGCAAACTCCGGCGATGTTGTGGGCAGGTCTATAGAAGCCGCCGCCGTGCTCGGAGCAAAATATTGCGTTGTTCACCCTGTGTGGCGTGACGAAAAAGGAGATATTATTAAGAGCAAATCAAAGTTCATTTCCGTAAACGCCGAGGCAATAAGCGAATGGCTGCCGAAAGCCGAAGAATGCGGAGTAATCCTGCTTTCCGAAAATGTCCTCTGGGGCGCTTCCGCCGACCCGCGCATTGTGGCGGACCTTGTAAAAGAAGTTGACTCACCGTGGTTCGGCTGGTGTTTTGATGTCGGTCACGCCTGGTGCAGCGGCTACAAACCCGACATACTCAAAAAATGCTCCGTCGTTCCGCTCTCGCTTCATATACAGGATAACGACGGCGGCGGAGACGGTCATCTGATACCGGGCGACGGCACGATTGACTGGGATTTGTTTATCCGCACGCTCAAAGATGTCGGCTACACCGGAGACTGCGTGATGGAAGCGCACCATCAGTCGCTTGTTGCGCCGGACGAAGAGAGAGACGCGATTCTCGCGAGGCTCCTTACCGAATCCGAAAAACTCCGCATTGAAATGATATAAAAGACAGCCCGAGGGTTAAATCCTTCGGGCTGTAATTCTTTTGTATGATTATTCCTTGATTTTGTCCCAGTATTCCTTTGCCGCCTGCTCCATTTTATTATCGCCGTATTCGTAATAAACTCTGTCTTTTATCGCGTCCGGCAGATACTGCTGTTTGACCCAGTGGCCAGGGAAATCGTGGGCGTATTTGTAAAACTGACCTTTGTGCTCATTGTCTTCGCCGTCAAAGTGCTTATTCTGAAGCTGGCGGGGAATGGGCCCTGTGTTGCCCTTTGCCACATCGCTCATAGCGGCGTTGATGGCATTATAGGCGGAGTTTGATTTCGGGCTGTTGCACACAAGTATCACCGCGTCCGCAAGCGGTATTCTCGCCTCGGGCAGGCCGAGCATAAGCGCGGCGTCAACCGCCGCTTTCACCGTCGGGATAATCTGCGGATAGGCGAGCCCGACATCCTCGCACGCGCACACCATAAGCCTCCTGCAGGCGGAGGGCAGGTCGCCCGCTTCAAGCAGGCGGGCAAGGTAATGGATTGCGGCGTTTGCGTCCGAGCCCCTCATCGATTTCTGATAAGCGGAGATTATGTCGTAATGCTCATCGCTGTCTTTATCATACCTCATCGCGCTCTTCTGTGTGAGCGAAACGGCGCTTTCGAGGGTGATGTGTTTTACGCCTTCCTCATAAGCGGCGGCAAGCACACAGAGTTCAACGCTGTTAAGCGCCTTTCTCACGTCGCCCGCGCAGGCGGTGGAAATGTGCTCGGGTACGCCGTCTTCAATTTCGTATTTTTCGCCGCGCGTTTTTGCCATTTCATCAAAGCCGCGCATAACCGATTTCTTGATTTCGGCAGGGGAGATGCTCTTGAATTCAAACACCGTTGACCTGCTCAGAATTGCCGAATAAATATAGAAATACGGGTTTTCGGTGGTGGATGCGATAAGGGTAATGCTTCCGTTTTCGATATATTCAAGCAGAGACTGCTGCTGGCGTTTGTTGAAATACTGTATCTCGTCAAGGTAGAGAAGTATGCCATTTATGCCCTGCAGAGTGTCCAGCTGAGCGACGGTTTCCTTGATATCCGCCGTGCCTGCGGTTGTGCCGTTGAGTTTTACAAGATGGCGGTCCGTCTGCTTCGCGATTATGCTTGCAAGCGTGGTTTTGCCAACCCCCGGAGGGCCGTAAAAGACCATATTCGGAAGTTCGCCCGATTCTATTATATTGCGCAGGGCCTTTCCTTCGCCGAGCAGATGCTCCTGGCCTACCATTTCGTCAATGGTTTTCGGCCTCATTCTGTCTGCAAGCGGGGCTGACATCTTTTTCACCCTTTCCTGTGAGATTTATTACGCTTTATAATAACATATACATTCCGCGATTTCAACCCGGAGCGGTCAAACGCCGGAAATCGCGAAAAAATGAGAAAAACGGAGAAAAAGAGAGAAAAGCATCGATAACCCGGTATTATATCCTCAATTTGACCTTTTTTGACCTTTGCAAATCTGACCTTTCCTGACTATAATAAACTCAAAAGTCAGGGAAAGTCAAACGAACGGAGGTGAGACGCTGTGAGTTCAAGTATTTCCGGCAAAATCACACAGATGCTCCTTGATATGCTCGAGCAGGACGGGACTACCGAAATAAGGCGAAACGACCTTGCCCAGTCACTCGGCTGTGTGCCGAGCCAGATAAACTATGTAATCTCATCGCGCTTTACTCCGGAGAGGGGTTACATCGTTGAGAGCAGACGCGGAGGCGGCGGATATGTTAAAATCACCCGCGTGAGCCTCGATTTCCCCACGGCGATTATGCACGCAGTAAATTCCGTAGGCCCGTCAATCGATCCGCTTACGGCGAGGTCCTGCATTATGAACCTGCTGGCGGGGGATATAATAGACCGCGATGCCGCGAGCCTGATTGCGGCGGCTCTTGACGAGAACGCCTTGAGACCGATACCTTATGAATACAGAGATACTGCCAGGGCATCAATACTAAAACAGATGCTCCTCGCTTACAGTAATAACAGGAAAGGATGATAGATTATGCTGTGCCAGAACTGCGGAAAAAATGAAGCGAACACTCATATCAAACAAATTATAAACGGCGATACCGCGGAGAGCCATCTCTGCTCGGAATGCGCCAACCATCTGGGCTATTCGGATATGTTTTCGGGCTTTGATTTCAGCCTGTCCGATTTCTTCGGCGGCTTCCTGAGCGATGTAATGCCCGGCCACCTTATCGGCGATGTGAAAAGATGCGAAAAATGCGGCGCGTCGTTCAACGATATAGTGCGTGAAGGCAGGGTAGGCTGTGCAAACTGCTATCGCACCTTCTATGACCGCCTGAGGCCCTCACTTCAGAGAATTCACGGCAAGGCAAGGCACTCCGGCAAAATCAGTCGCAGCGCCGCCGACGAAAAGAAAGAGGAAGAGACACTTCAGGAAAAAATCAACGCCCTTCAGGAGCAGATGAACGAAGCCGTTGCAAAGCAGGATTTTGAAAAAGCGGCTGAAATCAGAGATGAGATAAAGGCGCTGAAAGGAGAGAACAATAATGAGTAAATGGTATGATAAAAAAGGCCCTCAGGGCGAGATAGTTCTTTCCACCAGAGTGCGCCTGTCAAGAAACCTTGAGGAATATCCATTCCCCTCACGCCTTGACGCAGAGGGTAAGAAAAAAGTAAACGAAACCGTAAAGACTGCGGTCTTTGAAGGCGGCAACACCTCGCTTGAATATTTTGAGATGAAAGACCTCACCCGCCTTCAGGCGATTTCCCTTGCCGAAAGGCACGTGATAAGTCCCGACTTTACCGACAGAAAAGAGGGCGCCGCTCTCCTCATTTCGCAGGACGAGAGCATGAGCATTATGCTCTGTGAAGAGGACCATATCAAAATTCAGGCAGTACAGAGCGGACTCGCGCTTGAAGAAGTTTTCGCGAAGTGCGACGAGATAGATTCCCTGATTGACAGCAAACTCAAATACGCGTTTGACGAAAAAATCGGTTACCTCACAAGCAGGCCGACAGACCTCGGCACCGCGATGAAGGCATCCGTGCTTGTACATCTGCCCGCACTCACCGCGCTCGGTCAGATTCCGAGGCTCGCCGCTACCGTGTCAAAACTCGGCATCAACATCACCGGTGCTTACGGCAACAGAATTCAGCCCGCCGGCGATATCTACAGGGTAAGCAACTGCATTACGCTCGGCATTACCGAGGAAACCGCGATTGCCAACCTCAAATCAATAGTCCTTCAGCTTGTGGCACAGGAAAAATCCGCCCAGGAGAAGGAGATTAAAACTCCCTCCGAAGAGGATAAGATTTACCGCGCGCTCGGCGTGCTTCAGAATGCAAGACTGCTGAGCACAAACGAGTTTATGGAAATGATTTCACTCGTGCGTATGGGCGCGGTGAACGGCTTCGTGGATATCCCGGTTGAGAAAATCGACTCGCTCATTATAGAAATGCAGCCTGCGACGATTTCGGTAAATCACGAGGGGCTGGATTCTATAACGGCAAGAGACGCAGAAAGGGCTAAGCAGGTCCGCTCCATCCTCAGTTGACTCCGGTCGTAGCAATAAGCGCGAAAAGCGAAAAGAAAAAAGTTTTAATGAACTGCGGGTTTATAACTCGCAGTTCTTTTTATTGTTTTGCGGTAATTGACTATAAGGAAAAGATTATATTTTTCTTTTCTCAACGCCTTTATTCGCTCGCCGTACCTTAGTACTGTCTTCGCTCATAAATGCGTTGTTTTCATCGCTTCTTGCGTCCTCCCTGTTGCTGTGCCTTTGAGTAAGTAACATCTGGAACAATTGTGTTTTTAACAAGTACTTGCCACGTAGGGGCGGATATCATCCGCCCGTCACAAGGATATGCGTGAGCATCGTAGGGCACGGATACATCCGTGCCGATGGCGGGATGTGGTCATCCCGCCATACATAAATTTAATGTTGCCTTTTCAGTGGCTCTCAGGGAGGGAACAGAAAAGGATGAAAACGGCGATTATTTCGGCCGACGACAGTATCAGGATACGGCAAGGCCGAAAGAACGCCGAGAAAAGACAATATAAACATTTATTCCTTATATCAAATCAGATGGCATAAAGAAAAGAAGTTCGAGTTAAAAACCCGAACTTCTTTATTATTTGTCTTTTCGTTTTTCGTCGTATATTCGCCGACCGGGTTTTTCGCCTTTTATTTCCCGACCGTTTTAGTTTCGGCTTCTTTCAGCGAGAAATTCCTGCCCTCGTGCTGAATCAGGCGGACGATTTTGCCGGTACCGTCTTTCTCAAGCCCGAACACATAGTTATATGTTGCGCCGTTGGGGGTGAGCCTTATGGTGCTGTCGTCGATTTCATATGTGCCTTCAATCACATTTCCTTTGTAGTTTTCGCTGTATGTGCCTTCGCCGAAGAAGTAGGTGTTGGTATTGTCGCTTTCTTCTTCAAAAACAAGGCCTGCGAGTGAATCTCCGCTGTTGCTGCCGCTTTCGGTTTCGGATTGGGACGCGTCTTCCTTCGTGTCGGTTTTGCCGCAGGACGCGAGAGCGAAAACGAGTGAAAGAGTCAGAAGCAGGGCGGCTATTGTGATGATAATCTTTTTCATAATTCTTCTCCTTTATCATCATGATTTACAGTCATATTATACACTTATGCTTATAAAAGTCAAACATAATAATCTTTGTGTTGACTGAATAATGCGGGATGAGTATAATAAAGTAAATAATTAAAAAAAGTATAGTGAACCAACAGAGATAAAAATGAAAAATCAACAGCCCGATTGGGGGAAATCAAATGGCTGTTTTATCTTTTCTGTGCGCGGCTTTCATATTCTGCGCATCTGTGATGAACGCCCTTCTGCCCTTGCCGGAGCGTGAAACTCTCGGGGCTGACGATTTACCGGGCACCGCCGTTACAATGCCGCTGGGCGGAGGATGTGACCCCTGGTTTTATGAGCAAGAAGGCAGATACTATTATTGCTATTCTCAGGGTGACGGAGTGGGAGTAAAGAGCGCAGATACTCTTTCCGGTCTTTTCGACGCAAACGGCAGAAAGGTTTATTCCGCCCCTCAGGGCACGGAATATTCGCAGGATTACTGGGCTCCGGAGCTTCACTTCATTGACGGCAGATGGTATATCTATGTATGCGCGGATGACGGCGAAAACGCCAATCACCGTATTTTCGTGCTCTCCTGCGACACGCCCGAAGGCGACTATGTGATGGAGGGCAAAATCTGCGACAGCACCGACCGCTGGGCGATTGACGCCACAGTGCTTGAATATGAAAATGAGCTCTGGCTCATCTGGTCGGGCTGGGAGGGTGAAACCGACAAAGGGCAGAATCTATATATAGCCCATATGAGCGACCCGCTTCACATAGACGGCAAAAGAGTTCTGATATCCGTGCCGTTTCTCCCGTGGGAAAGGAAAGGCGCGCCTATTAACGAAGCGCCTGCCGTGCTGAAACACGACGGCAGTGTTTATCTTTTTTATTCGGCGAGCGGCAGTTGGACGGATGATTACTGCATAGGTATGCTCACCCTCACAGGCAGACCCGATTGCCCTTTCGGCTGGGTCAAAAGCCCTCTTCCGCTTCTTTCAAAGGCCGAAACCGCTTACGGACCCGGTCATTGCAGTTTCGTTTCCTGCGGTGAAGAGGATTATATAGTTTATCACGCAAACCTCGAATCCGGCACAGGCTGGGATGCGCGCAGCATACGCTTTCAGCCCGTTTATTACAGATTCGGGCTGCCCGTAACAGGCGGGCCCGTGCAAGAGGGCACGGAAATCACAGTATTTGAACAGGAATAACCATGTCACAGAAATCAAATCTCAAAACAAACCCCGATGCCTGCCCGCTTGCCTCAAAGTGCGGCGGCTGTCAGCTGCAGAATATGACCTACCCCCGTCAGCTTAAATGGAAGCAGGCGAGGGCTGAAATTCTGCTCTCTTCTTTCGGAAAAGTGGGCAGAATAATCGGTATGGATAACCCTTATCACTACCGCAACAAGGTCCAGGCAGCTTTCGGCAGAACAAAGTCCGGCAAAATAATCTCGGGCGTTTATCAGAGCGGAAGCCATCGCATAGTCAATGTTGACTCCTGTATGACTGAGGACGAAACGGCGGACAGAATAATCGTGAGCATCAGAAATATGCTCCCCGATTTCGGCATATGGGTTTATGATGAAGACAGACGCACGGGCTGGCTAAGGCATGTGCTTGTGAAAAGAGGCTTTTCAAGCGGCGAAGTGATGGTTGTGCTCGTGGCGGCAAACGGCAGATTTCCGCTTAAAAAGAAATTCACTTCGAAACTGCTTGAACTTCATCCCGAAATCACCACAGTCATACTCAACATAAATGCAAAAGACACCAATCTTGTGCTCGGTGACAGAGAGGAAGTCCTTTACGGCAAAGGATATATAGTCGATACTCTCTGCTCGCTTGAATTTGCGATATCCGCAAAGTCTTTTTATCAGATTAATCCCGTGCAGACCGAAAAACTCTACGCGAAGGCGATTGAATACGCCTGCCTCAATGAAAACTCGGTTGTGATTGACGCGTACTGCGGCATAGGCACAATAGGGCTCGCCGCTTCGAAATACGCGGGCACGGTAATCGGCGCGGAACTTAACCCCGACGCTGTGAAAGACGCGATTTCAAACGCTAAGCGAAACGGCGTGAAAAACGCGAGGTTTTACTGCGCGGACGCAGGCGATTTTATGGAAGAGATGGCTGCAGCAGGTGAGAGAGCGGATGTTGTGTTTATGGATCCGCCCCGCTCGGGCAGCAGCAAAAAATTCCTTTCATCGCTGATTAAAATGAAGCCTGACAGGGTTGTCTATATTTCCTGCAATCCCGAAACGCAGGCTCGCGACCTGCGCACCCTCACCCGCGGCGGATACAAAGTCGAAAAAATCACACCCGTGGATATGTTTCCGTTTACAAATCATATAGAGACTGTTGTTTTATTGGTTAGGTATATGTCAACAGAGAACTATGTTACCTTCGAGGTCAAGCCCGATGAGCTCGACCTAGAGAACCTGAATGCAGTTGAAACTTTTTTAGAAAATTCAGTCGAATGTCATTCATTAGATTTGTATTACAACAAAGGAGGATAATATGAAACCTGTAAAAAGAATAATCACATTATTGTTTGCAATAATGTTGCTTGTTTCTGTGAATGGATGTTTCGCCAATAACAGTTCTTCTAATACTCCAGTCTCAACAACTTTTGTTAGAGAGGAAACATTAGAAAAAACAACTAAAACTGAAGAAACTTCAACTGAGACTTCAACAACTGCCGAAACTACAACAACAGCAAGTGTCTATATTGTAAATACAAATCAAGATAATTTGATGTTGAGAGAATCGCCTTCTCTTGATGGGAAAGTCCTTGCCGGTATACCCAAGGGTACGAAATTGATAGTTGATAAAGAGTCTAACGGGTGGTCTCAGGTTTCGTATAATGGCAAAATCGGTTGGGTGAAGTCTGACTATCTTCTTGAAGAATCTCAATACAGAGAGACACCAATTGACAAAACTGCTGAAATTCAATCAAGAATTAGAGTTTTTTATGTCAGGACTAACACCACAACTGCGGATTATGTGGAACCTGTTGTGTTTTGGAGAAACGAAAGTAATAAAACTATAAAATATATTCATTTCGAGTTTACACCGTATAATGCAGTTGATGATGTTGTACAATGCAATATAAGGCATTATTCAACTCATACTTGTTCTATAACAGGACCTATTCCGAAAACAGAACAAGGAAGTTATTATCATGTTAGCGATTTGGATTCTGAATATGGAGAGTGTTGGTTACTTGTTGGAAATGATGATGACGGCAGAGTGTTCGCATATTCACCAGGACCATATTGGGATAATTTCTATCTTTCGGACGACGATATTAACAAAACCGCATTAGTATATGAGTGGGAAAATGTGTGGTATAATACTGATATTAGAAGAATCACTTTAGATAGTATAATCATCGAGTATATGGATGGAGAGAGATTTTACATTGACAATTCTAATATTAATAAAGTGTTTTGGTGAGAAATAAGACTTTTTAGATAGTAGTTCATCAGCGACGGAAGATAACTAGTTTTTTTGTTGATTTGCTCTTATTGGGTTTTTGCGAGTACTTGACAACCTATATACTGTTGAAGTATTTTCAGCCCCTGTGAGAATCCGATTCGTTTTTAGATAGATTATAAAGGATAATCTTTGGCAAAACTGAAAAATTTTTTAATTGTTGTTAAAGACATAAAAACCTAACAGTTTTTTTTATTTAAGCGAGGACACTGGTGTAACATGGCCAATATAATCACCATAATCCGAATAATCTGCAGCACAGCCTTGCTGTTCTGCCCTGTGTTTTCGCCGGCGTTTTATGTCTTGTACATCATTGCCGGAGTCAGCGATATGGCAGACGGGGCGGTCGCGCGGAAAACGGGTACGGTCAGCGAGTTCGGCTCGAAACTTGATACGGCGGCCGACTTTGTTTTGGTTGCCGTGTGTCTGATAAAACTGATTCCGGTCATTCACGCGCCGCTTTGGCTTATCATCTGGATTATTGTGATTGCCGTAATCAAGACGGTCAACCTGATTTCCGGATATATAATGCGAAAAGAAATCGTTGTCTTGCACACCGTAATGAACAAGGTGACGGGTATACTGCTGTTTGCGCTTGTGCCGACTTTAAAGTTTATTGATATTGAATACAGCGGGGCTGCCGTCTGCGCCGCGGCAACATTCGCGGCGATACAGGAGGGCCACCTTATCAGAACAGGAGCGGGCAACTCCAAACCCGAGCAAATGGACGGCAAACCTGTCTGATTTACAAATATTTTCCCGGAGGATTAACCATGAGCAACAAACTTAAAAAGATTCTTGTATCCGTTGTGATGATTGCGGGCGGAGCGGTATTCCTCGCGCTCGGATTTATGAGCGTGAAGCAGATAAACCACTATCCGCAGACTGCCGCGGTCGTTTCGCATATTCAGAAAGATTATGTGCCCGACAGCGACGGATATGACCGCGAAGAAATAAAAATATTCGTGACCTATGAGGTTGACGGAAAAGAATACACCGAAGAACTGCAAAACACAAAGACAAATCTCAGGCAGGGTGATAACATCACGGTTTATTACAACCCCGACAACCCGGCAGAGGTGTCCGGTGCCACAAAGACCATGGCGGCAATTCAGCTCGGAATCGGCGCTGCTCTTGCGCTCGCAGGCCTCGGCACTCTTGTTTTGGCCATTATCAGAGGTTACTGATTAACTATGAGAACCAAATAATCAAAAAGCCCATAATGGTTGAATGGGAAGATGATGATACCGTCATCATAAATGATGTCAGGATAGAAAATGTTGAAACAGACAAAGAGAAAATATATCACCGCAAACCTGTTCCGGCAGAGTAAAATGAGGAGGGAAGGAAAATGAAACTTGAAATCGCGGATTTGTTACTATATGGTGAATGGGACGAATCAACTTGCGATTATCCCGGGGATACAGTCTGGCTTGAAAAAAGCAGCGAGCAGTTTTTCTTAACAGATGATTTAACACATTTCGGATATGATAACTATGAAGATATAGAAGATTCGGGTTATTTTGTTCCTTTGTTTCGAACAAGTATAACAGAACTAATGAGAAAATATATACTGTTATGCAATGACAGAGAAGCAGAAGAAGAGATTAACAGAATAGTCCGTGAAGAAGACGAAGAATATCCGGTGGCATTCAGAATATACTCGGAAGTTCACCCTGATTTCGAGTCGTCGTGGATTGAATTTGAAAGTAGCAAACTTGAAAAAGATGCGAGAGAATGGGCGAAAAAGCAAGGAATTGAGTTTTACGGTGATTATGATTCGGAGAGAAAACTGAATCTAAGCGAAAACAAGCAGTATTTTTACAACTTAGATGAGGATGGTTCATGTTCCGGGTTTTGGCTGTCAAAAAAGGATTATTCTATAATTGACATGTCTGACAGAAAAGAAATAATTGATTTGGAAAAACTTACGCAGGAAGAGTTTGACAAAGAATATATTCCCATTCCCTGTGTTTCTGAAGACGAAGCAAAAAGCGTCGGAATGAAATGGGAAGAAATGATAATAAAAACAGCAAAAAAATGGTGCAATGAAAACAGCATTCTATGGTTTATTCCCTCTGGAAAACCCGACCATATCAAGTAATTGTAAAAAAATATTTACCGAAAAGGAAATCCCATGAACTCAAATGATATTATTATCCGCGCGGAAAAAGCGGAGGACTACGCAAAAGTTGAAAACCTTATAAGAGAATCATTCTGGAATGTTTACCGCCCGGGATGCAGTGAACACTATGTGATTCACGTGCTCAGGGACGACCCCGCCTTCGTGAAAGAACTCGATTTTGTTATGGAGCGGGGCGGCGAAATCATAGGGCAGAATATATTTATGCGCACGGTGATAAACTCCGATAGCGGCAGTGATGTGCCCGTGCTTACCATGGGTCCCATCTGCATCACTCCCGATCTCAAACGGAAGGGCTACGGCAAGAAACTGCTGGATTATTCGCTTGAAAAGGCCACTGCGCTCGGCTTCGGCGCCGTGCTCTTTGAGGGTAAAATTGATTTTTACGGCAAGAGCGGTTTTGATTACGCCTCAAAATTCGGCATCAGGTATCACGACCTGCCGGAGGACGCCGATTCATCATTTTTCCTGTGCAAAGAACTGATACCCGGATACCTTGACGGCGTGACGGGCGTTTATCAGACACCTGCGGGCTACTATGTTGACGACGCGGATGTTGAAGAGTTTGACAAAGCCTTTCCGTATAAAGAAAAACTGAAACTTCCCGGTCAGATTTTCTGAAAAAAACGAGGTGAAACAATGGCTTCGGACAAAGAATATCTTGATTTTATTCTTGATCAGCTGTCGCTTTCGGACGGCATAACTTTCAGGCCGATGATGGGCGAATATATAATCTACTGCAGGGGCAAGGTGATTGGCGGTATTTACGACAACAGATTTCTCGTAAAGCCCGTTAAATCCGCGCGTGAAATGATGCCCGACGCAGACCTTGAGCTGCCTTATGAGGGCGGCAAGGAAATGCTGCTTGTTGATAATGTGGAAGACAGGGAGTTCCTTGCGCTTCTCACCGGAAAACTATATGATGAATTGCCTGTTCCGAAAAGCAGAAAATGAGGAAGAACAATATGAAAACCAAAATGAAAAAACTGCTGTCAGTTACGCTTGCGCTCTGCGTTATCGCGGGCATGGAGGAAGCGCTGATTGACGCGCTCATCGCAAAAATTGCCGCATAAGATAATTACAATAATCAGATCCCCGGCACTTGATTGTGCCGGGGTTTTCCGCGCCCGGAAGGCTTCTTCTTGATTTATGCTGTTTAATATGATAAAATAATATAATTAAAACCGGAGGTGATTTAATGCTCAGAATAGAACATCTTACAAAGACCTACGCGGACAAAAAGGCCGTTGACGACCTTTCGCTGCACATAAACCCGGGCGAAATCTACGGCTTCATCGGTCACAACGGAGCAGGAAAAACCACCACTCTCAAAAGCTGTGTCGGCATTCTCGAATTTGATGAGGGCGAAATATATATTGACGGCGTTTCAATCAAAGACGACCCCATCGCCTGTAAGAGCAAAATCGCTTATATTCCCGATAATCCCGATTTGTATGACTATATGAGCGGGGCGAAATACCTCAGTTTCATAGCGGATATTTTCAAAGTCCCGCTTGACGAGAGAAAAGAGAAGATAAACAAATACGCCGAGCTTTTTGAAATCAAAAAGGATCTCGGCAGTTCGATTCAGTCCTATTCACACGGCATGAAGCAGAAACTTGCCGTCATCTCCGCACTCATCCATTCACCCAGGCTTGTTATTCTCGATGAGCCTTTTGTGGGGCTTGACCCGAAATCAGCGTTTACCTTAAAGCAGATAATGCGTGAAATCTGCGACGAAGGCGGAGCAATCTTCTTCTCAACACACGTGCTCGAAGTCGCCGAAAAACTCTGCGACAAGGTTGCCATAATCAAAGAGGGCAGGCTCATAAAATCCGGCAGTATGGAAGAGGTCAAGGGCGATTCATCGCTTGAATCCGTATTCCTTGAACTGGAGGGATGACGATGTTTATTCTTCTGTTCAAAAAACAGATGACGGAGATGTTCCGCAACTACTTTGTAAACCGCAAAACGGGCAAACTCCGTTCAAGGCCGCAGATTTTCCTGTTCATCGCTTTGTTTGTCGGCCTGCTCGCGCTTATTTCAAGCGCGTTTTTCGGCGTGGCAAGGTCCTTCGCAACCGCCCTTGTGTTTACGGATTATGAGTGGCTTTATTATGCTCTGCTCGGTTTCATTGCCGTTGCACTCGGAGTTTTCGGCTCGGTGTTCAACACCTATTCGATGCTTTACCTTGCCAAGGATAACGACTTGCTGCTTTCAATGCCGATACGTCCCTCAACCCTGCTCGGCTCCCGTATGGCGAGCGCCTATGTGCTGAGCATAATCTATGAGGCGATAGTGTATATCCCGGCTATGATTGAGTATCTGAAACTAAGCCCGGCAACTGCGGCAAACATCATTCTGCCGTCATTAAATCTTTTCATTTCCGGCTTTGCCGTGCTTGCGCTGACCTGTTTCTTCGGCTGGATTATAGCCGTGATTTCACGGAAAATCAGCAATAAAAACATAATCACCGTGGTGCTCTCGCTCGTATTCTTTTTCGGCTATTACTTTGTGATGTATAAGTTTCAGGCGCTCATGTCGCTTGTGCTCAATTACGCCGAAAAAACCGCGGAGGTCGTGAAAAAATACGCTTATCCGTTTTACCTTTTCGGCAGAGCGAACACGGGCGAAATAATCCCGTTTATCCTCTTTGCCATTATCGCATTCGGCCTGTTTTTGATAGCGCTTCTCATAATGTCGCGCACATTCATTAAACTCGCCACCGCAAACAAGGGCCTCAAAAAGAAGGAATACAATTCTTCCGCCCTCAAAACAAGGAGCGTGAAACGCGCCCTCTTTATGAAGGAAATCCGCAGATTCACGGGCACTCCCGTTTATATGCTCAACAGCGGGCTCGGTATGCTGATTGCTCCCGTTGCCTCCGTAATCGCGCTCGTGAAAGGCGATGTGCTCAGAGCGGCGCTTGTAAACCAGGCGGGCGAATACCGCGCGCTTATCCCGGCGCTCATAGTCACGGCTGTGTGTATGGTTTGCGCTATGGATAATCTCACAGCGCCTTCCGTTTCGCTTGAAGGAAAAGCCATATGGGTAATAAGGAGCATGCCTGCCGAAACAAAGAGCGTGCTCGCGGCTAAAATCAAACTTCATGTTATTCTCAATCTCATACCCGCCGAAATCTCGGCGCTGCTTCTCGGCATAGCCTTCGGCTGCACCGCGCCGGAAATCGTACTTGTTATGCTCGCCGCGGCGGCATTTATACTGATGACCGCCTGTGCAGGTCTTATGTTAAATTTGCTTAAGCCCGACCTCAACTGGACAAGCGAAGTAATTCCCGTAAAGCAGGATCCGCCCTTGCTCTTTTCAATGCTGTTCGGCTTTATAACCGCGGTGCTCTCGGTTCCCGTGGCATATGTGCTTATGTTTGCGGGCTCTCTTGCGGGTCTTGCGGCAATAACTGCGGTTTATTTCATTGCGGCGGTTATCCTGTACAGATGGATAAACACCAAAGGCGTAAAACTGTTTGACAGACTTTAAGATATACCGGGTTTGGAGGAAGAAAAATGCAGAAGATTTTTGACGCGCTTCACCTCGCCTTCCGTCAGCAGGAAGCAATAATGAGAATCGGCAGGATTGCCGGCAACCTTTTCAGCGGCGGATTTTCGGCAAAGAAGTTAATCGCTCTGCTTGTGGCTTTTGCCGAAATGTTCGGCTGTGTGCTGTTTGATTATCCGCTCACCCCTTCGGGGCAGGAACTTGATCTTACCGGCTACAATCTCGTTTTCTGCGATGAGTTTGACGGCGACACGCTTGACACCGATGTGTGGTTCCACAGAGGAGTAGGCCCCAGAAGAAACGGAGCCAACAGTTCAAGCCAGGTAAGACTTGAAAACGGCAATATGATAATGACCTGCGAATACCTTGAAGACGGCGAATTCGGGCCGGGCTGGTATTCTGGCATGATTGCGCTCAGGCAGAAATACCTCAGGGGATATTTTGAAATAAAATGCAAGTGCAATCCGGGCGGAGAATTCTGGAGCGCTTTCTGGATTCAGGCGGACCATCCTTATGAGCACGAAATCTCAAAGGGCGGCCCCGGCGGCGCGGAACTCGATATATTCGAGGCGTTCGGCGGCTCTGAGAAAAACGCCTCCGTGCGCAACAGTGTCACCCAGACTATCCACTGCAACGGCTGGGATGACAACCCGGATAAAATCGATTCGAGGATGCTCGGCAAATTCAAGGGCAACAACATATTTGAAGAATACAACACCTACGGCCTTGAGTGGACCGAGGATGAATATATTTTCTATATCAACGGCGTTGAAACCGCGAGGTCGTCTTTCGGCAACGGCGTATCCGAAGTGGAGGAAACCGTAATCGTTTCTCTCGAAATTCCGGATGAAATAACGCACGAAAAAGATTTCTCCTCCGACTTTGTCGTTGACTATGTTAAAATTTATCAGAAATAAACCGGCTTTCCGGTATCCGGAACAGGGGTGATTTAAGTTGATTGATGTTTTGATTGATACCCTGCTTGACGCGCTCAAACTGCTTCCGTTTCTGTTTGCGACCTATCTGCTTATGGAGTTTATTGAGCATAAGGCAGGGGAGAAAAGTGAAATAATAATCCGCAGGGCGGGCAGGCTCGGTCCCGCTCTCGGCGCTCTGCTCGGGCTTGTGCCCCAGTGCGGTTTTTCGGCGGGCGCGGCATCGCTCTACGCGGGCGGCCTTGTTTCCGCAGGCACGCTTATCGCCGTATTCCTTTCCACTTCGGATGAAATGCTCCCGATTTTAATCTCCGAAAAAGTAAAGGCGTCGGTGCTTATTGAGATTCTTCTCATAAAGTTTGTAACGGCACTTATAGCGGGCTTTGCCGCGGATATAATCATCCGGCTCGGCAGAAAAGGAGAAAACGAGCGCAGAATAAAATCAATCTGCGATGATGACCACTGCCACTGTGAGGAAGAGGGTATATTCCGCTCCGCGCTCCACCACACCCTGCAGATTGCGCTCTTTATTCTGATTGTCACATTCGCCCTCAACACGGCTGTTCACTACATAGGCGAGGATAATCTTGCCAAAGTGTTTGTGAATATCCCTGTTGCCGGCTGCGCGGTTTCCTCACTTGTGGGGCTTATTCCCAACTGCGCCGCCTCGGTAGTAATTACCGAACTTTATCTCTCTGGAATAATCGGCACGGGCGCGATGATTTCGGGTCTTCTCACAGGCTGCGGAATCGGTCTGCTTGTGCTTTTCAGAATGAACAAACATAACGCAAAAGAGAATCTTGCCTTCCTGCTGACCCTTTATGTTACGGGTGTTGTGATAGGCAGTGTGATAGAATTTTTGGGTATAACAATATAAAATTTACAGTTTTTTAATAAATTTACCTAAAAAAATCTTCCCAAATTGCAAAAACAGTGATATAATATCACGGTAAATACCCTGATTTCGCAGGATTATCACTAAACGGAGGTTTATGAAATGAAAAACATCTCTAAACGTACACTTGCCGTTCTTATGGCAGCGCTGATGCTTTTATCGGTGATGTCCGTAAGTTCATTTGCCACCTTAACTTTCACTCTTACAGCAAGTGATAACGGCAGCAATGTTGCATTAACCGCATCAAGTTCAGACTACACTTACACTGCTGAAGCCCCGTCGACCGACGGAGCAGCTGTAAGCGGCAAAAAGATTACCATCAATACTCTTTCGGCCGGTAATTATACCATCACCGCCAAAAATTCCGATAATACCGATACCGGCTCGGTTACCGTAAAAGGCCAGAAGGTTACATTCACCATTGATCCCGCTGAAGAAACTCAGACACTTATAATTACCAACAGCAGCGGTGTTGATCTCAAGTTCTTTGTAAAAGGTTTGCAGGCTAAAGTTCAGAAGATCAACGACACTCTCACAACGATCACTGACATTAAACTCACCGGCACCGAAAAGCAGTATACTATTATCGGCTATTATTTTGATACTGCCTCCAACACCCTCTATTTCGGTGAGCAGAAAGTCAATAAATTCAAAGATAAGCAGAATGCTCCTTCAGGCATCAAGCCGACCGCCACAGAGGATACCATCACCATCGAAAAGATTACAGGCGCGGAATATGCGATTACAGACGGCACTACCGTTCCTCAGGATACCGACTGGACCGATGAAAATGTGTTCACCAAGTGCGGCGGTGAGGCTCTTAAAGCAGAGCAGTTCTACACCGTATATGCGAGAATGAAGGCGACCGATGACAAGCTTGCCAGCGATGCCGTTTCCGCAAAGATTAAGACTCTCAAGCCCTGCGCAACAACTCCCGAAAAGGTTGCACCGGTTGATTTCACATCCGTTACAAAGACTGCTGTTACAATAAAATCGGTTGACGGCTACGAGTATTCAAACGACGGCAAGACCTGGTCCTCAAAGACAACCTTCACAGGTCTTACCTCCGGCAAGAGCTACACTTTCTATCAGAGAGTTGCCGCCAAAGACGACTTCGCTCCCTCCGCACCGACCAGCAAGAGCGTAACCACTAACACTGCAGATATCTATACTGCCGATATCAAGAAGATAGGCACTCTCACCTGGAAAGATGCCGATAACATCAGAATGGGCAAGGAAAATGAGTTTACCCTTTCCGGCGATATCAGAACAAACGGCAACATTCAGTGGGGCGACACCTGCGTAGTTCCCGTTTCCTTCTCGGACGGCACCGCCACCATCACCTCCTTCACTCCCAGTGCGGACGGCTCCAAGTTTGCGGCAAAATACACTCCCGCATCAACAGGTGAAAAGAAGATCACCGTTATTTATCAGAAGAAAATCTACAAAGGAACCGACGGTTGGGTTAACGACGGCGAGCCCATCACCCAGACTTACAACATCACCGTTCTTCACAGTGATGACGGTTTCTGGGGCATCCTTGTTAAACTTGTCAACTTCCTTACCGGTCAGTTCCCCCAGATGCTTGCCAACGGTATGAAGTGGCTCCAGGAGCACGGCGCATCTTTCCTTATCTTCATCTGATTTGAAGAAAATAAGTTACTTATAAAATAATTTAAAAAAATACTTGAAATTATGCCCTGCGTGTGGTAAACTTTAACGGCAATTCACACGCAGGGCTATTTTTATCGCCGGTGCGGTTTATCCGTGGCGGTATCAGGCGCTGCGGCGGTTGTGTGAAACTAACACAAAAAAACCTAAGGAGGAAAAATCAAATGTCAGTAGTTTCAATGAAGCAGTTGCTTGAGGCGGGCGTTCACTTCGGCCACCAGACCAGAAGATGGAACCCCAAGATGGCAGAGTACATTTTCACGGAGCGTAACGGTATCTACATCATCGACCTTCAGAAGACCGTTAAGAAACTTGAAGAGGCTTACCTCTTTGTCCGTGACATTTCCGCAGAGGGCGGCGACGTTCTCTTTGTAGGCACCAAGAAGCAGGCTCAGGATTCCATCAAGGAAGAGGCAATCCGCTGCGGTATGCCCTATGTCAACGCACGTTGGCTCGGCGGCATGCTCACCAACTTCAACACCATCAAGAAGAGAATCGCAAGGCTTGACCAGCTCAAGACCATGGAGTCAAACGGCACTTTTGACCGCCTGACCAAGAAGGAAGTTACCAAACTCTCACTCGAAATCGAAAAACTCGAAAAGTATCTCGGCGGTATCACCGGCATGAAGAAGCAGCCCGCCGTTATGTTCATTATAGACCCGCGCAAAGAGAAGATAGCAGTTCTCGAAGCAAAGAAACTCGGTATCCCCATCGTTGCCATAGTTGATACCAACTGTGACCCCGACGAAGTTGACTATGTAATCCCCGGCAATGATGACGCTATCCGTGCCGTGAAACTCATCGCAGGCGCAATGGCAGACGCCGTTATCGAAGGCAGACAGGGTGAGCAGAGCGCTCCCGCCGAAGCCGCTGAGGAAGCAAAAGCAGAAGAAACCGAAACCGCAGAGGAGGAATAATAAATGGCAGCATTCACAGCAAAAGACGTTCAGGCTCTCAGAGAGAAGACCAATGTCGGCATGATGGACTGCAAAAAGGCCCTTACCGAAGCCGACGGCGATATGGACAAGGCAGTTGAGATTCTCCGCGAAAAAGGTCTCGCTTCCGCCGCCAAAAAAGCAAGCCGTATAGCAGCAGAAGGCGTTATCGGCGTTTACTCCGATGCATCGGGTTCAGCCCTTGTAGAACTTAACTGTGAAACCGACTTTGTCGGCAAGAACCCCGACTTTGTCGCTCTTTCAAATCAGATAGCAAAGACAGCCGTTATCGCAAAGCCCGCCGATGTTGAAGCACTCGGCGCAGCCACCATCGCAGACGGCACAATGAGCGTTACCGACGCTATCCAGGATCTCTTCCTTAAGATCCGCGAAAACCTCAAGCTCCGCAGATTTGCCCTTGTTGAAGGCACTGCCGTTTCCTACATTCACGGCGGCGGCTCCGTAGGCGTTCTTGTATCCTTTGATACCGACGCTGCCGACAGCGACGAATTCAAGGCGATGGGCAAAAACATTGCAATGCAGGTTGCCGCAATGAGCCCCGAATATCTCAAGGAAAGCGATATCTCCGCAGACGAACTCGCGAAGATGAAGAATATCACCATCGAGAGCGCTCTCAACAAGCCCGATTCTCTTCCCAAGCCCATTCTTATGAGCATCATCGCAAAAACGATTGAAGCAGGCAAATGGGAGCAGAAAGATATCGACGCTTACGAGGCAGAGAAGAACAACAAGTTCCTCTTCAACTTCCTCTCTGAAGAAGCGAAAGCAGCTCTTGCCGAAACAGCAGTTGCCGGCAAAGAAGAGTACACTGCAAACCCGATTTTCGGCAAACTTACCGAAGGCCGTATTGCCAAGCAGATCAAAGAAATCTGCCTGCTTGAGCAGCCCTTCGTTCGTACCGACCTGTTTGACGGCACTGTAGGCGCTTATGTCGCCGACACCGCCAAGAAACTCGGCGCGAAGATTGAAGTCACCGGTTTCGTTCGTTTCGCAAAAGGCGAAGGCATTGAAAAGAAGGTTGACGACTTCGCAGCAGAAGTTGCAGGCATGGTAAAATAATCAATCAATTAAAACGCGGGGCGCTGCGCCCCGCGTAACTTTTTACTATACGGAGGATTATATAATGAAAAAATATTCTCTTTTTTCAAAAGCGTTATCAATATTGCTGACCGTTGCGATTCTTTCCAGCTGTCTTGCCGTAATGTCTTATGCTGATGAAGAATATGACGCATGGGACGAAGGAATGACTATGTGGTATTGGAAAGAAGATAAAGGTGGACACTCTCTTCTGAGAGTTGGATTCAGCGAGAAATATGTGAGATTCGGAGAGAATGTTACGGTTGAAGTCTTTTTCGGTAAAGAATCAAAAACCTTTTCCGGGGATGAACTGCTTTCAGTACGCGAGGAAGGATATTACTATGACGCTGTAGAACTAGAACAGGCTATCTATATAAAAGACGCTGTTTCCTGTGCTCCTTCAAAGGTAGTTGTTGCTGAAAACTCGGTTTACGATGCCGAAGAAAACGGAAACAGCCCTATCACAATTGAAGGATACAGCGATAGAGAGTTCTATTTTTTTAAAATACAAAATGTTGAGGACTCAGTCTATCTTGATGAAACAGAGTGTTATATAGGAGACGGTATACGTTGCAACTCACCTATTCCGGTTGATTTTTATATGAACGATGAACTTGTATCACAAAATACCAGTTCGTTTGAATACTTAACGGAGAATGAAGGCAAATACGTATTCAGCGCAAAAAAAATGGGGATTGTTTTGTATACAAGAGAGTTTACGGTGAAAAAACTGACTTCAGCAGATAAAGTCAAGCATTACCTGGAACTGATATTATTTGCACCTGTTTACTTATTTGTTGAATCGGTTCTCGCCGCTATAACTTTTTCATTTATTTCCACGATCATTGGCACGGCCGGCATTTTCGGCCCGTTTGTTGCGATACGTGATCTGTTTGAAAAATTATTCAGTAATAACTGAAAACAGATAACAAAACAGCAGGTAACAGAGGTTACCTGCTGTTTTTCTTTATGTATATTAAGAAAATATATCTTTGCAGAATGAGAGCAGATCGGGATAGTCCGCGAGTCCTTCGGCTTCGCTTTCCTGCTTTCCGCAGGAGAGCAGTACGGACTTGCATCCGGCGTTTATGCCTGCCTGCCTGTCACTCAGCGCGTCACCCGCCATATAACTTGAAGCGAGGTCTATGTTGAGGTCTTCAGCTGCTTTCAGCAGCATACCGGGAGCGGGCTTTCGGCAGTTGCATTTTATTTTGTACTCGGGTCTCTCTCCCGGATGACCCGGTTCGGGATGATGCGGGCAGTAATATATCGCGTCAAGATACGCACCCTCACGCCCGAGCAAGTCTTCAAGCCTTGCGTTTATAGCGTCAAGTTCTTCAAAGGTGCAATCGCCCCTCGCTATCACCGCCTGGTTTGTGGCGAGTACGGCGAGCATACCGCTGTCATTTATCATTTTGAGCGCCTGCGCTGCGCCGGGCAGAAGTTCAATATCATCCTTATTTGTGATATAGCCCTTATAAACATTCAGCGTGCCGTCCCTGTCAATGAATACGGCTCTCTGTTTGTTTCTGAGATTTCTTTTTGCGGGAATGCCGAGTGAAATATCTTTTTCCGCTTTTTCAAGGCGGGCGGGTGTACCCGCGTCGTGCACATATTCGGTGCATCTGTAGGCGAATAATCTGCCGCTGTTTACGGCGGGCATAAGAATATCGCGGTCAAGGTCTTTCGCGCCGCCGGGCTCAAGGTTGCGGAGAAACTCGCGTGAGAGAATCTGTATTCCCGCGTTTGAAAGATTTTCGCAGCAGTCAGTTTTGCTTTCCTTAGGCACAAAAGCGCTTATCCTGCCGTCTTTGCCGCAGATAATAGCGGTGCTGTCCGCCGGGTGCGAATTGGGGTGGGCAAAGAGAGTTGCGAGAGCGCCCGACTGCCTGTGAAAAGCGTACATTCTGTCAAGAGAAAAATCAAAAATCAGGTCTCCCGAGCAGAGCAGAATATCCTCGGCAAACCCGAGCAGGGCGAGAGCGCCGCCCGTGCCGAGGGGCTCACTTTCCTCATAAAACGAAATGTCTATGCCGAAACCGGAGGAAGAAGCAAAGTAGTCTTTTATCACTTCGCTCTTGTATCCGGTGACTATCACAGCCTCGCTTATTCCCTCTCTCGCAAGTATTTTCAGCTGGCGCGAAAGAATTGCTTCACCGCAAACGGGAAAAAGCGGCTTGGGCAGCCCCGCGCTTATCTGCGCGAGACGCGTGCCTTCACCGCCGGCAAGTATTATCGCTTTTTTGATGTCAGATGATTTCATTTTCATACATTAGAACGGTGCCGCTCTTTTCAAATTCAAACTTTTCAAACGTATATTCCTTGAACGCTTCCCTTACCGTCTGCTGATCTTTCGCCGGCACATAGAGCAGCATATATCCGCCGCCGCCCGCGCCGAGTATCTTGCCGCCGAGAGCGCCGCTTTCTTTTGCTCTGTTATAAAGTCTGTCTATTTCGTCGGTTGTGATGCTGCCGGAAAGTTTCTTCTTGAGTGTCCACGAGCGGTCGAGCAGATAGCCGATATCGTCAAGATCGCCGTGAAGAAACACCCTGTGCGCCTCGTCAACCGTCTGCTTCATTTCGTCAAGGAACGAGATTGTTTTGGGTATATTATCCTGCTGCGCTTTTGCGACTTCGCCCGAAAAATGAGTGAAGCCCGTGAACATAAGCATCAGATTTCTGCTGAATTCCTTGGCTCTGACAGGGCTGATTCTGAGAGGCTCAACCCTGTAGCCGTCTTTGTCAAAGTAGTATCTGTTGAGACCGCCGAAAGCGGATGCGAGCTGGTCCTGCACTCCTCCCGCTTCGCCGCACAGGTCTCTTTCGATATGAATTGCCTGCTTTGCGATTTCCATTTTGTCGGGATAAAGCCCCTTCATCGCGCTCAGGCCCTGCACAAGGGCAACGGCAAACGCCGAACTTGAGCCTATGCCGGAGCAGGCGGGCAGATCCGCATCGTAGTTAATCTGAAGACCGTCATAGGGGATGTAGCCGAGAGCCGCCTTCACGAGCGGATGGCTAAGTTCGTCAAGCGAGTTGAAGCGCTCGATTTTTGAGTAGGTGAGCTGATTTTTATAACTGAAAATCTGCGGCAGATCGCGTATTGTGACATAGCAATACTTATCTATGGTGGTAGATATTACACTGCCGCCGTATTTTGAAAAGTATTCATAAAAATCTGTTCCGCCGCCGAAAAATGAAATGCGGAACGGCGCTCTGACTATAAGCATATCAGTTCTCCGTAAAGGTCAGTTTATCGGTAATGCCGAGAGTTTTTTTCAGAAGGGCATTGCTCATAACGGAAGTGTCCGCACGCCTGTCTTTAAAAAACTTTTTGCCTTCTTCAAAAGTAATCGGCTTTATAAGATATTCGGGCAGACCGTTTGCTCTCGCGATTTCCAGCCCGATTTCATACTTGGTGTAAGGTGTATCGCTCGCGATATTTATAAAAGCGGGCAGGTTTTCTTTATCGAGCGAAGCGAGTTTAAGCAGAAGGGCCGCGACTGTTTTGTAAGAGAGGGCACTGCGCCTCATACCGTCAATCATTTCGGTGCTTTCGCCTTTTCCGAGTTTCAGGCAGATATTATCGTAAAAACTTGTTTTGCCGCTGAGAAGCGATTTGCCCGTCATAAACGGAAGCCTGGCGCAGGTGAAGCCGTGAGAGGCAACTATATGCTCCGCTTCCGCTTTCTGGTCGCCGTAAACATTTACCGGGCAGAGGTCGTCGGACTCCGAAAAAGCGGGTATATTCTCCGGGTTTTCGCCGTAAACACAGTCGGTGGAGGCGAAAAACAGTTTGTCAATGTCCGGCATAATCTCAAAAAATCTTTCGAGCGCGGTAACATTTATTTCCCAGGCGGCGTGGTGATTTGAAAACACTCTGTCAATGTTATGCTCAGCCGCAAGGTAAAATACAACCGGCTTTTCGCCTTCGCAATGCGAGGCGAGGTTTGCAAGGTCCTCTTCTTTTGTCACATCGCACTTTACCGCCTGCACTCCGGGCACGGAAATGCGGTTTTCCGTGCGGTAGGTACATATTGTTTTTTCTCCCGAACGCACGGCGGCTTCAGCTATGTAACTGCCGAGAAATCCGCATCCCACAATCAGAATCATTTTCTTACCTCAAATAGTTGATTTCGTTTCTGCCGTAAACCGTTCTTCCCCTGCGTCTGCCGAACCACACGGTTTCTTTAGCGTATTCGGGCAGGCTGTCATACACGGGCGACGGCTTTATCTCTATTTTTCCGTCATATTTTTCAAGCACGGGCTTTTCGCCCTTTATTATCATATCAAAAAACTTCGGGAAATCATAGCCGGGCGTCAGCACTATGCCTTTGTCAAACGGCTTTCTGAGCACGGCTTTCTGATATTCGAGCAGAGCGGCAAAGAGCCCGCTTTCAATATCATATTTTTTGATGTACGGGAGAAGTTCACTCATAAACCCGTCGAGATGAGTCACCGCCTCAAGGAAGGCGCCCTCCTCAAAAAACCAGGTTACATGGCCGAATTCGGGTTTATGATAATTCCAGTCGCCGGCGAGGGAGTTTTCATATTTATCCATGAAATTCATCCACAGGTTATGCACGGCTCCCGGTGTATTCATTATGTAATCGAGAAGACCCGAATAGAAATCATAAAAACTTACGCCTTTTTCCTCGTGCAGATACATAGCAAAACACCTGAGGAAACCGAGACTGTGGAAGCACTGTGTGCACACGGAAAACAGGTTTGCCTGCACCCAGTCCTCGTCATTCATCGTGGAGGTTGAACGCACCAGGTAGGAATACTCGGGTATCTCCTCGTTTTTGTCGGGCGCGCTGTGAATATGATTGAAGCCGACTTTGATGACTTTTATCTTGTTTTCTTTTATGAACTCGGGCCTTGACAGATCCGAATTCGGAAGCATTTCACAGTGATAAACGCTCAGCGAATTATGCTGCCCGTTTTCCATAAGCTTGCAGATGCCCTGACAGAAACTCTCTTTAGTTTCGCCGGGAAGCCCGAGAATAAGTTCTGAGTAGGTGGGTATGCCCGCCTCGTTGTACTTTTTCATAAGGCTCGAGAAATGTTCCATCGTCAGATTCTTTCTGCCGATTTTTTCGAGCGCGGCATCCGAGAGAGTCTGGTACGCCATGGTTGCGCCCTTATCCATACCCTCGCTGTTAAGCAGACTGCAGATTCTGAAAACGCGGTCTGCACTGTTTTTTTCATAGCAGGGTCTGAATACCTGCGGAAAGCCGTATTTTCTTTTTGCGGCAACAAGTGCCTGCGCTATTTCGTAGTCTCTGTCAAACATACCGAAGTTTGAATCGGCGCAGAAGCAGTAGGCGATTTTGTGAAGGGCGAGCCACTCGATTTCCGCGAGCACTTTTTCCATAGGGAAAAATCTCATTTTTCTGCCCGTGACCCAGTCGCAGTAAGCGCAGTTGTAGGGGCAGCCCCTGTTGGTTTCAAGCACGCTGAGAAATTCCATACCGGGATTTTCGTCAATTATTCTGTCAAACACTCCGGTAAGATAAGGGGAGGGATAGGGTATCTCTTTCCCTTCGGCGCATTTCTTCGGTGTCTTTACAACCTTGCCGTTTTCTCTGTAAGCGATTGAAGGCACAAGTGAGTATTCGCCGCGCGGAATCTTTCTGAGCACTTCGGCAAATACGGTTTCACCCTCGCCGAAGGTGAGAAAATCTATGTAGGGCTCACTTTCGAGCATCGAGGCGTCCTCGTCAACGCTGTGACCGCCGAAGGTGATAATGCAATCGGGGTATTTTTCGCGCACCGCCTTTGCGAGCGCCTTGTCATACTCGGTATTCCACACACTGCACGAAAACGCGACAAGATACGGATCCTTTATTTTTTCAAGAGCATCCGCAATCTTTTCGCGTCTGAATATTATATCGGCGAAATCATATTCTGTTTTCAGGTCAGCCTGTGACAGGCAGTAGGCAATCAGGGTGCCGGCGGCATAGGGGAGGTAAACGGAGCCGTCAAACTCAAAGCCCACCTGGACAAAATATACTTTTTTCATATGTGTGTCAATCCGTCAGTATATCCTTACTCCCGTCCTCTCTTTCAACCGCTTTAGTGTAAAGGACGACGAGATTTGTATTTTCAAGATATTCAAATGTGTGGCGCACACCTGCGGGCAGGGTAAACATTTCGCCCTGTGCGAAGATTCTTTCTTCCTCTTCGTCTTCAAGGCGCGCCGTTACCTTTACCTTACCCGAGCCGACATAAAAGGTTTCGTCGGACATGGCGTGATAGTGCATATTGCCTCTCACCGCGCCTTTTTCTGTGTAAACAAAGTTAACCTGCTCATAGCCCGAGTGAACAAGCTGAGCGAGGGTGCCGCGCTCGTCGGTAAAGGTAAAATCGGGTTTTACAATCTTAATAAGCATATCAGACATTCCCGTAAAATGAGTTTTTGATTATCGAATAGGCTTTTATCAGCTCGGCAATTCCGTCCTCGAGCGTGTACTGTGTCTTATATCCGAGTTTTTCAATCTTTTCGTTTGATACAATGTAATTGCGCTTGTCGGGGTCGGAGTTTACCTGGCTTTCAATGTAAGTGAAATCGGGAATCTGCTCCTTGATTTTTGCGCAGAGCTCGAGTTTTGAAATGTTCGCGCTGCTCAGGCCGCAGTTGAAGGTCTGCCCGTTCATTCTGTCAAAGTTTTCAATCGCAAAGATAAATGCGCGCGCGGCGTCTCTCACGTGCAGAAAATTCCTTTTGAAATCGCCCTCGAATATCACATTGAATCTGTCAAACACGGCGCGGTAAACGAAGTCGTTTACAAGCAGGTCCGTGCGCATTCTCGGTGACGCGCCGAAAAGGGTAGCAAAGCGGAAGGTAACGGAGTTGCCCGCATCAAGCACCGCTTTTTCAGCCTCCATCTTGGTTTTGCCGTAAAGGGAAATCGGAGCAATCGGAGATTCCTCGGTGCAGTATTCCTGACCCTGACCGAGACCGTAGCCGCTGTTGGTGCAGGGGAAGATTATTTTCTGCCCGGGAGAGCGGAGTTTTATTATAAGTTTTACGGCGTCGCAGTTAATACTCTTGGCGGCGGTTTTGTCTTTGAGGCAGGCGGGGAAACCCACTATCGCCGCGAGCGGAATTATGATATCTTTGCCGGGCAGAAGTCCGGCTACGGTTTCTTCATCGCGGCAGTCGCCGTTTACAACCGCAAGATTTCTGTCGGCACAGCAGTCAAGTATGGATGCCTGCCTGTAAAGGAAAGAATCAAGCACGGTAACCCTGTGCCCCTTTGCGAGAAGCATGGGCACAAGCACGCTGCCTATATATCCGGCGCCGCCGGTAATGAGAATGTCTGCCATAATGTCTACGCGGAAAACCGCACTCCGTTCTCTACATATTTTTACAAGCATATAATATCATAGTAAATAATAAAAAGCAACCACACATATAAATCAAAAAAGGCGGAGGGGTTTACCCTCCGCTTTGAGTATTTGCAAATGAATTAATATTTGAAATCTTTGTAGATGATATGAGTGGTGCCGGTCGCCGTGCCGGAGCCGATGCCGATATCTATCGCAACGCTGATGTCGTATGTTACGGTAAGACCTACGAGTTCGCCGCTGACTGCGTCTATTTCGGCAACTATCTTTGCGTTTTTATAGTTTTCTTTGATGTCCGCGCCTTCATAGGTGCCCGCAATCGCGTCATAGATTACTTCGGCTGTTTTGTGGTCGTAGTAATTCTTGTCTTCCTTACCTACGCAGATGCCGCACTTGTCAATCGGAGCGGAGGTGCTTCTTTGATTTTTGTTGCCTACGCTGCTGCCGGGTTTAACATTGATTATGAGTGTGTAAACTCCGCCGTCCTGCTCGCACTTCGCGGAGATGATGTCCGCTTCGCTGAGAGTGCTCTTGCGCAGATAATGTCTCTTTGCGTCGCCGTCCCAGTTGCCCTTAGCAACTTTTTCGCTGTATTTGTTATCTTCGCCTATGCCGACAAATTTTTCAACAAGGCCTTTGAAGGGCTTGAGGGCAACGCTCATATCGAAGTTTGCGCTGTCGGTGTAGCGCTCTTTTGAGAAGCCCGCCTTCTTGCTGTAAGCGTTATTGACGGCAGTGTTGTAGAGATCGATGATTTCTTTTGTGTTCTGGGGAGCGGCAACAACGGATGCTTCCTCTGCCGCTTCACTTGATTCTTCTTCTGCCGCGGAGGTTTCGGCTTCGCTCTTGCTCTCTTCTTCCTTCGCGCTTTCCTGAGTAACCGCCTCTGTTTCGCTTTCTGAAACGGCTTCGGTTTCGGTGTTTATCTCTTCGGTAACCTGTTCATCCGAAGAGGGTTCGGTGACATCTTCGCCCTTCTTGCCGCAGGAGGCAAATGCGAGCACAATAACAAAAACGAGCAGAACAGATAATAACTTTTTCATGATTCCAATCTCCTTTGTTTTCAGAATTGCAATTCCCTGCCGCAAATAGCAACAGGGAATTTTTTGTGTTTATTTATGCTTTCAGAACACGCGCTCTGATAACGCCCTCGATTGACGCGTCAAACTCTTTGTCGGTATCGACAACGGTATATGCCATACCTTTCTTTGACTCAGTGAAGGTGGCGGCAACCTGCGCGCCGGCGGACTGAGCCGCCGCAGTTGCCTTCGCGAGGATGTCTTCGCCTTCTTTATGAAGCAGGCAGGTGCGCACTGCAAAAGAGGGGGCGAGAGATGCCGCGGGGTAGTTGACCGAATTTTTGATTTCGCCTTTTTCAAGGTAATCCGCAATCTGCTGTGCCGCCATAACGGCGCAGTTGTCTTCACTCTCGGGTGTGGAAGCGCCGAGGTGGGGGATGGCGGTAACGCCCTTGTGGCCTATCTGGTCATCGGTCGGGAAATCGGTTACATAAGCCGCAACCTTGCCGCTGTCAAGCGCTTCAAGAAGGGAAGCGTTGTCGCACAGTTCGCCTCTTGCAAAGTTGAGGATGCGTACGCCGTCTTTCATCTTAGCGATTGTTTCGCTGCCCACGATTCCTCTGGTGGAATCATTGAGGGGCAGATGAAGGGTGATGTAATCGGCTTTTGCGTATATGTCGTTCATATCGGCGGTGATTTCCATACCTTTTGCCCTGAAGGCGTCTGCCGCCTCTGCGCTCAGGAAGGGATCATAGCCGACTATACTCATGCCGAGAGCCTGCGCCGCGCCGGCAACGAGAGCGCCGATTGCGCCCATGCCGACAACGCCGAGAGTCTTGCCGAGAATTTCGGGGCCTACAAATGAGGACTTGCCCTTTTCAACAAGTTTGCCTACATTGTCGCCTTCACCCTTAAGGGTTTTGCACCAGTCGATTGAATCGGCGATTTTTCTTGAGGAGAGGAAAAGTGCGCACACAACGAGTTCTTTAACCGCGTTTGCGTTTGCGCCGGGAGTGTTGAATACAACAACGCCCTTTTCCGCAAAATCGGCAACGGGGATGTTATTGACACCCGCGCCGGCTCTTGCCACGGCAACGGTCTTGTCGCTCAGAGCCATCTCGTGCATTGAGGCGGACCTTACGAGCACCGCATCGGGAGCGGCTACACTGTCGGAGCAGGCGTACTTTGCGCCGTCAAGTTTATCAAGGCCGATTTTTGATATTTTGTTGAGAGTAAGAATATCGTACATTTTTTACCCTCCTCAGTTGTTCTTTTCGAATTCGGACATGAAGTCAACAAGTTTTTCAACGCCTTCAACGGGCATTGCGTTGTAGATGCTGGCTCTCATACCGCCTACGGAGCGGTGGCCCTTGAGGTTTACAAATCCCGCGTCGGCAGCCTCTTTTACGAATTTCGCATTGAGTTCGTCGCTGTCGGTAACGAAGGTTACGTTCATCATAGAGCGGTCCTTCGGGTTTACGGGGTTATGGAACATCTCACTGCCGTCAAGGTAATTGTAAAGAATGGCGGCTTTCTTTTCGTTGCGGAGTTTGAGTGCCTCAAGACCGCCGAGATTCTTTATCCACTCGAGCACGAGTTTGCACATATAGATTGAGTAGCAGGGAGGAGTGTTATACATTGAATCGTTGTCGGCAAGAGTCTTGTAGTCGAGCATAACGGGAGTATAGTCTCTCGCGTGGCCGAGAAGATCCTCGCGTACTATTACAACGGTAAGGCCTGCGGGAGCAACGTTCTTCTGCGCGCCGCCGTAGATAACGCCGTATTTGGAAACATCCATAGGCTCGGAAAGGAAGCAGGATGAAACATCGGCGATAAGGGGAACATTGCCCGTGTCGGGAAGTTCGGTGAAGCGGGTGCCGTAGATAGTGTTGTTCTGGCAGATGTAGAAGTAGTCGGCGTCGGGGGTGAAGTTTGCCTTGTCAAGAGCGGGAATGCAGGAGAAATTCTGCTCTTTTGAGGAGGCAACTACTTTGATGTCGCCGTATTTGGTGGCCTCTTTGTAGGCCTTGGTTGAAAACTGACCTGAAAGCACATAGTCCGCTTTTCCGCTTCCGTTGAGGAAGTTGAGGGGGATAGCCGCAAACTGAGTGGATGCGCCGCCCTGGCAGAAAATGATTTTATAGTTTTCGGGTACGTTAAGTACTTCTCTGAAAAGGTCAAGTGCGCCGTAAATGATGGGCTCATATGCCTTTGAACGGTGGCTCATTTCGAGCACCGACTGACCTGTGCCGTTGTAGTCAAGCATTTCCTCGGCGGCTCTGTTGAGCACGCTCTCGGGGAGCATTGAGGGACCGGCTGAAAAATTGTAAACTCTTGCCATTTGTGTATATCCTTCTTTCAATAGTATTGCGTGATTATTCGGCGCTTTCGGCTTCCTGCTCAACACAGGCTATACCGAGATCCGAAAGCTGAACGCCGTCAACGGCGGCGGGGCAGTCTGTCATAGGTTCGCTTGCGTTCTGCACTTTGGGGTATGCGATTACATCCCTGAGCGATTCACACGCGAGCATCTGCATAATCAGACGGTCGAGGCCTATGCCCATGCCTCCGTGAGGCGGAGCGCCGTATTTGAATGCGTCAAGCAGATATCCGAATTTTTCGTGCGCCTCTTCGTCGGTAAGACCGAGAAGTGAGAAAATCCTGCCCTGAAGCGCGGGATCCGTGATTCTGATTGAGCCTGAGGAGAGCTCGATGCCGTTTAATACAAGGTCGTAAGCCTTTGCCCTGACGCTTGCTTTATCCGTTTCGAGATAGTCGAGGCATTCGTCCATAGGAGCGGTGAAAGGATGGTGCATTGCAACAAACTGACCCGCTTCCTCATCCCAGTCAAAGAACGGAAATTCGGTTATCCACAGCAGATTATATTTGTCTTTGGGTATTATGTCAAGCCTCTTGGCAACGATTTGGCGAAGTGCACCTAAAACGGATAAAACGAGTGAATTTTTATTGTCACCTATTATAAGAATGACATCGCCGTTTTCCGCGCCTGCCTTTTCAAAAATCGCTTTCATCTCGTCTTCGGTCATGAACTTCGAGAAGGAGGCATTGTATTCGCCGTCCTCACCGATTCTGATATAGGCGAGACCTTTTGCGCCTATACCCTTTGCGTCGAGGGTGAGTTTGTCAATCTCCTTGCGGGTGAGCACGGAGTAGGCGCCTTTTGCGTTTATGCATCTCACGGAGCCGCCGCCCTCTATGGCAGACGTGAAAACTCCGAATCCGCAACTCTTTACTATATCGCTCAGGTCGGTGATTTCAAGGCCGTATCTGGTGTCCGGCTTGTCACTGCCGTAGCGCTCCATAGCCTCTTTATAAGTGAGCCTGGGCAGGGGCAGGGGAATGTCAACACCGATTGCCTCTTTGAAAACTCTCTGCATATAGCCCTCGCCGATTGAAAGCACATCCTCCATATCGACAAAGGACATTTCAAGGTCTATCTGGGTGAATTCGGGCTGTCTGTCCGCCCTGAGGTCTTCATCGCGGAAGCATCTCGCAATCTGCATATATCTGTCAAAGCCCGCGACCATCGAAAGCTGTTTGTAAAGCTGAGGGGACTGGGGCAGAGCGTAAAACTTGCCCTTGTGTACTCTTGAAGGCACAAGATAGTCTCTGGCGCCCTCGGGTGTTGATTTGATTAAAATCGGGGTTTCTATTTCGATGAAACCGTTTTCGTCAAAGTAATCACGGGTGATTTTCGTGATTTTGTGACGCATTATGATATTCTTCTGAAGGTCGGGCCTTCTGAGGTCGAGATATCTGTATTTGAGGCGGGTAAGTTCCGCAGTCTGGCTGTTTTCCGCAATTTCAAAGGGCGGAGTTTCGCTCTTTGCGAGCACGCGAAGTTCGAGCACTTCTATCTCAATATCGCCTGTGGGAATTTCGGAGTTTTTGTTTGAGCGCTCCCTGACTTTTCCCCTTGCGGCGAGCACGAATTCGCTCCTTGCGGCAAAGGCCTTGTCAAAGATTTCCTTTTCGGTGCTTTCGTCAAAAGCGAGCTGAACTATACCCGTTCTGTCACGCAGGTCTATGAATATGAGCGAGCCGAGGTCTCTCTGTCTCTGCACCCAGCCCGTTACCGTAACTTCTCTGCCGGCATCCGTAATTCTGAGATTGCCGCAGTAGTCGGTTCTTTTTAATCCGGTTAAAGTTTCCATTTATGTTTATCCTTCTTTCAAAGTCCGAATATATCCGAAAAACCGGTTCCGTTTTCGGGGTCGACGCCTATGCCTTTTGCGGCGTCCTGAGCGCAGAGTCTGATAAAGCCCTCGTCAAAATCTTCAAGCGCAACGGGAGTGCTCTCGCCGCTGAGCATATTTTTGACATTGACCGTGCCCTGAGCAATTTCATCGCTGCCTATAACGGCCGTATATCTCGCGCCGATTTTGTCGGCATATTTCATCTGTGCCTTGAGCGACCTGCCCACTATATCCGTCTGCGCGGAGACGAAGTTTGAGCGCAGCTCGGAAACAAGAGCCATAGCCCTGATTCCCGCTTCGGTGTCCATAGGAGCGATATAGATATCACAGCCGCTGTCATCGGGCAGGACCTTGCCCTGCGATTCCATCACGAGTTTAAGTCTGCCCGTGCCGAGACCGAAGCCGAGCGCGGGTATTACGGGGCCGCCGAGTTCTTCAATCAGTCCGTCGTATCTTCCGCCGCCGCACACTGTGCCCTGAGCACCGATTTCGCTTGAAATAAACTCAAATACGGTGCGGGTGTAATAGTCAAGGCCTCTGACTATTCTCGGATTTACGGCGTATTCTATGCACATGCCGTCAAGGTAGTTTTTGACCGCGTCAAAATGCGCTTTGCAGTCGTCACACAGATAATCGAGGATAACGGGTGACGCGGCGGCAATCTCTTTGCACACGGGGCTTTTGCAGTCAAGAATTCTCATCGGGTTTTTGTCAAGACGGTCAAGGCAGGTCTGACACAGACTGTCTTTATGCGCCGAAAAATACTCTTTGAGAGCCGCGTGATAGTTCTTTCTGCATTCGGGGCAGCCTATGGAATTGATTTCGAGGCTGATGCCGCTTATGTCAAGTTCTTCGAATATATGCGAAGCGAGCGAAATGATTTCCGCGTCCGCAGCGGGAGAGGCGGCGCCGAGTGTTTCAACGCCGAACTGCTGGAATTCCCTCCATCTGCCCGCCTGAGGTTTTTCGTACCTGTAGCAGTTGAGCAGGTAGCAGAGTTTCTTGGGCAGAGCATCATTGAACATGCCGTGCTCAAGGAAAGACCTTACCGCGCCTGCCGTGCCTTCGGGGCGCAGGGTGATTGACCTGCCGCCTTTGTCATCGAAGGTGTACATTTCTTTCTGCACCACATCCGTTGTTTCGCCCACGCCTCTCTGAAAGAGTTCGGTGTGCTCAAACACGGGCGTGCGTATCTCTCTGAAGCCGAACGAGGCGGCTATGTCAAAGAGAGTATTTTCAAGGAATCTCTGCTTCCCGGTTTCTTCGGGAAGCATATCCTGAGTGCCTTTTACGGCTTTTGTCAAAAGAGCCATATTCTTATCCTTCTTTGCCTGATTTGGAGTGTACTAAGTTACGCCAGTCAAGGTCGCCTCTTTCGAGCGAGTGAATAATCGCCTCCGCCGTTGCTATATTGGTGGCAACGGGGATGTTATGCACATCGCAAAGGCGAAGCAGAGTGGCTTCGTTGGGCTCGTGAGGTTTAGCGGTGAGAGGGTCTCTGAAAAGGAGAAGCAGGTCCACTTCGTTGCACTGAATTCTGGAAATAATCTGCTGGTCTCCGCCCTGGGAGCCGCTGAAAAACCTTGTGATATCAAGGCCTGTTGCCTCGGCAACGAGTTTGCCGGTGGTGCCTGTGGCAAAAATATTGTGCCTGCTGAGTATGCCGCAGTATGCGATGCAGAACTGAACCATAAGTTCTTTTTTCGCGTCGTGTGCTATAAGGGCTATATTCATTGTGTACCTCCTTGTATTGTTTCAGGGCTGTTTATTCCTCGGAACTGCTGTCGGGGGCCTGTGTTTCTTCGTTTTCCTGTGCGGGTGCTTCGCCTTCCGCGGCGGAAGTATCCGCGCCTTCTTCGTCTTCGGGAATTTCTTCCTCCTCCGCCTTCGTGACGGAAACTGCGGAGATAATCTTGTCACCCTCGTCAAGTCGGATTATCTTGGTGCCCGTGGCATATTTGCCCTGAACACTCAGCGAATCAACGGGAATTCTTATGATAACGCCGTTGAGAGTGATGAGCATAAGGTCATCGTCGGGATTTACGGACTGAACGCTGACAACGAAGCCCGTTTTGTCAACCTTCATATTGAGCTGACCTGCGGTGCCTCTGCCGTGAGTGTCAAACAGTCTGTCGCCTTCAAGCAGTTTGCCTTTGCCGGTTTCCGTGATTGTGACAACCGGATGGTCCGCCGTCTTGACATCCATACCGACAACGCAGTCGTCTTCGCCCTTGAGGCGGATTGCTCTCACGCCTGCGGCTGTTCTGCCCATATTTCTTACGGTCTTCTCATCAATGTAGAGAAGTCTGCCGTATTTCGTGCCTATAAACAGAGTCTGTTCGCCGTCCGTAAGGCGTACCCAGCCGAGTTCGTCGTCTTCGTTGAGGTTGATGGCTCTTATGCCGACCTTACGCAGATTCTTGAAATTGTCGAGGGAGGTCTTCTTGATGACACCCTTCTTTGTCTGCATAACGAGATAAACATTTTCCTCGCCGAAGTTCGGCACTTTGATCATTGCCGTAATTCTTTCGCCGGGATTAATCTGCAACACATTTACAACATTTGTGCCTTTTGCGTTCTTGGAGCCTTCGGGCACTTCATAGCCCTTCATACGGAAGGCTCTGCCCTGGTTGGTGAAGCACATAATGAAATCGTGAGTGGAGCAGGTGAACAGCGATTTGACCGTGTCTTCGTCTCTGGTCTTTACGCCTCTGCTTCCTCTGCCGTTTCTGTTCTGCTGCCTGTATTCCGAGGCGGGCGTGCGCTTGATATAACCCATTTCGGTAAGGGTGAACACGCATTCCTCTTCGGGAATCAGGTCTTCGATATCCACTTCGCCGCTGACATCGACTATCTCCGTTCTTCTGTCGTCACCGTATTTGTCTCTGATAGCGGTGAGTTCATCCTTAAGAACGCCCTTGAGCATCGTTTCGTCGGAGAGAAGCGAGCGGTAGTAAGCAATCTTTTCTTCGAGTTCCTTGTATTCGTTTTCGAGTTTTTCGTGGTCAAGCCCCTGCAATGCTTTCAGACGCATATCGAGGATGGCCTGAGCCTGAATTTCATCGAGCGAGAAGCGGTCCATAAGTTTCTGCTTCGCGTCGTCGTAACTTGTGCGGATTATATGAATAACTTCATCTATATTATCCTGCGCGATAATAAGACCTTCGAGCAGGTGGGCTCTTTCAAGCGCCTTCTTGAGAAGGAAATCGGTCCTTCTGCGTATAACCTGCTTCTGGAAGGCGATATACTCATCAAAGTATTCTTTGAGAGTGAGCACCTTCGGCTGCTTCTGGTCGTCAACAAGGGCGCGCATTATGATGCTGAAAGAGGACTGCATCTCCGTCTGGCTGTAGAGTTTGTTGAGCACAACCTGCGCGTTTGCGTCTCTCTTGAGTTCGATGACTATGCGCATACCGTTTCTGTCGCTCTCGTCGCGAAGGTCTGATATGCCGTCAATGCGCTTGTCTCTGACCTGCTCGGCAATCTTCTTTATGAGCGCGCGTTTCTTTACAAGGTAGGGGAGTTCTGTGACGATGATTCTCGTCCTGTTTTCTCTGCCGTATTCCTCAAACTCAGTCCTCGCTCTGATAACCACCTTGCCTCTGCCGGTGGCGTAAGCGGCTCTGATGCCGGCTCTGCCCATGATTATGCCTTTGGTCGGGAAATCGGGGCCCTTTATGAACTGCATCATATCGTCAAGCGTGGCATCCGGATTTTCGAGCACGCAGATGCACGCGTCAATCGCCTCTCTGAGGTTGTGCGGCGGAATGCTTGTGGTCATACCTACCGCGATACCCTGCGAGCCGTTTACGATAAGGTTGGGAAATCTTGAGGGAAGCGCCTTGGGCTCTTTGCAGCTTTCGTCAAAGTTGGGCACCCAGTCAACCGTATCTTTCTCGATATCGTCGAGCATATGGTTGCTGATTTTGCTCAGCCTCGCTTCAGTGTATCTGTAAGCGGCAGGGGGGTCGCCGTCAACCGAGCCGAAGTTGCCATGGCCTTCAACGAGCATATATCTCATTGAGAAGTCCTGAGCAAGACGTACCATTGCGTCATAAACGGAAGTATCGCCGTGCGGATGATATTTACCGAGCACGTCGCCTACGCAGGTGGCGGCTTTCTTGAAAGGTTTGTCGCTTGTGAGGTTATCCTCATAGAGCGTGTAGAGAATTCTGCGGTGAACGGGTTTCAGGCCGTCTCTCACATCGGGGAGCGCTCTGTCGACTATGACGGACATGGCATAATCCAGCAGCGCGGCTTTCATTTCGGGTACGATATCCGAGGTGGTTATGACCTGATTCGGAAACAGAATATCTTCGGGTTTGTAATCTCTCTTATGTGCCATAATGCCACCTCCTTATATATCAAGATTAGTAACGTATTTCGCGTTTTCTTCTATCCACTCGCGTCTCGGGTCAACTTCTTCGCCCATGAGCAGAGTGAATATCTCGTCCGCAAGGATTGCGTCGGAGAGCGTGATTCTTCTGAGTGTGCGCGTTTCGGGATTCATTGTGGTATCCCAGAGTTCGTGGTAATCCATTTCGCCGAGACCTTTGAAACGGCTGATATCGATTTTCGTATCCGCCTTGTCGCCTCTCATCTCTGCGGAGACTTTATCTCTCTCTTCGTCGGAGTAGGCAACTCTCTGGGTTTTGCCCTTGGTGAGTTTGTAAAGAGGGGGAACGGCCGAGTAAACATAGCCGTGCTCAATCAGAGGTCTCATATATCTGAAGAAGAAGGTGAGCAGCAGGGTGCGGATGTGAGCACCGTCGACATCGGCATCCGACATAATCACTATCTTGTGGTAGCGCAGTTTTTCAATGTTGAAATCTTCGCCTATGCCGCAGCCGAAAGCAACAATCAGCGGGCTGAGTTTGTCGTTGCCGTAAACTTTGTCAAGACGTGCCTTTTCAACGTTGAGCATCTTGCCCCACATCGGCAGTATCGCCTGGAAGCGGGAGTCTCTGCCCTGGCTCGCGGAGCCCGCGGCGGAGTCGCCCTCAACGATGTATATTTCGCACAGAGAGGGGTCTCTCTCATTGCAGTCAAGCAGTTTGTCGGGCATCTGTCCGCTTTCGAGGCCGTTCTTTCTTCTTACGGTCTCTCTCGCTTTTCTCGCCGCTTCTCTCGCCCTGTTGGCGTTGAGCGCTTTTTCGAGAATCATTCTCGCCGCCTGCGGATTATCGTCAAAATACTGTTCAAGACCTTCGGCTACTATTGAGTTGACGAGAGTCCTCACTTCGGGGTTGCCGAGTTTCGCCTTAGTCTGGCCTTCAAACTGAGCGTTTGTGAGTTTAACCGAAATAACGCAGGCAAGACCTTCCTGCACGTCTTCGCCGCTCACGCCGCCCTCTTTGATGATTTTGGCTTTTTTGCCGTATTTGTTGATGGCGTTTGTCAGCGCTCTCTTGAAGCCGTCTTCGTGCATGCCGCCTTCGGGCGTGCGCACGTTGTTGGCAAAGGAGACAATCTTTTTATCGTATGAATCGTTATACTGGAAAGCGAGCTCTGCGAGGATGTCATCCTTCTTGCCCGAAAGATAGACTATATCTTCGTGGATGGGCGTCTTATGCTTGTTGAGGAAGGTGACATATTCGTTTATGCCGCCCTCGTAGCACATTGTCGCGCTGCGGTCCTTCTCCGGCTTTTCGGCGCTTGACGAGCGCAGGTCCTTTATGGTGATTGTAAGGCCCGCGTTGAGGAACGCCTCCTCGCGCATACGCTTGAACAGAGTGTCGTAATTATACTCGAGCGTGTCGGTAAACATAACCGGGTCGGGCTTGAATCTCACGTGAGTGCCCGTGTGGTCGGTGTCGCCGATTATCTTCATTTCCTGCGTGATATCGCCGCGCGAGAATTTCATCTGATGAATTTTGCCGTTTCTGTGCACCTCAACCTCGAGCCACTCGGAAAGGGCGTTTACGACCGAGGCGCCAACACCGTGAAGACCGCCGGATACTTTGTATCCGCCGCCGCCGAATTTACCGCCTGCGTGAAGCACGGTGAAAACAACTTCGAGAGCGCTCTTGCCCGTCTGGTCCTGAGTGTCAACGGGAATGCCTCTGCCGTTGTCGGTAACGCTGATAATGTTGTCTTCCTGAATTTCAACAACGATTTCCGTGCAGTAGCCTGCAAGCGCTTCGTCAATGGAGTTGTCAACTATCTCATATACAAGGTGATGAAGACCGCTCTCACCTGTGGAGCCGATATACATACCGGGCCTTTTGCGCACGGCCTCAAGGCCTTCGAGCACCTGAATCTGGCTGGCATCGTAATCTTCGGTGACAACTGTGTTCATCTCGGCACCGAACTCGAAATCTTCGATATCCTTTTCCGCTTTGGCTATTTCCGCAGCCTCTTCGGGGTCGATTTCGGTCAGTATGCCTTCGTTTTCTTTTTCTTTGTCTTTTTTGATATCCTTACTCAAAGTTCCAACCTCACAATCACATTCCTATTCTTGACGCGGGATTATTTTTCTTTTTCTTCTTTTTGGGCTTGTACGGGGGAGGATTGTCAAGTTTCATCCTCGCTCCCTTGCCGTCTCTCGAGCCGAGATATTTATTGACATTTATCACGGGACCCGTGAGCTCGGGGCTCATATAGTCCACACAGTTTGCGAGCATCTCCTGGTCGTTGTTCACAGCGCCGAGTATTGTAACACAGATGAGACTTTGTGTTTCGTTGGTGCCGTCGTCATATATTTCGTTAAAGAGTTTGAACATACGCTTCATCGCGGTGGGGTTGTTTTGCTTTATGGTGTCAAGCACAACCTTGTTGCCGTGATTGAGGAAGAAATCCTCGGGCAGGAACTGACCGTACTTGTCAATGTTTGCCTTGTATTCCGCGCGAAGCTCGGGGAAGATGGTGGTGAATCTGCTCGCGAGGGTGTTCGGGTCATAAGATGAGGAGCCGCTCTGCACAGCCGCCTTTGAAACGGGCGTGGGCAGTTTTGATTTGACAGGCGCCTTCGCTCCTTTGATGCCGAAGGTTTCAATCACGGTATCAGAAAAATCGTTGACAACATAGCGCACGTCTTTTTCGTTTGCCTCGGCGGGGTCGAAAAGAGTTTCGGTGAGTTTGGAGTAGTCGCTGTCAAGAATTTCGCCTTCTTTGAGCGCGCCGTAAATCGCTATCTTGTTGTTGAAGTGCTCAATGCGCACCGCCTTGCCGCTGCCGGCAAAGGTGAGAAAGTATCTGCCGGAGTCAATGCTCAGCGGCACTTCATTTTTGCCGAGACCGTCTGGAAGGAGAGGGGAAAAGCCGCACTTTTCGAGCGTGGGTTTCATGCCCTCGTAAATGTCCTGCAAGAGGTTATAAATATCTGCCATTTTATCGTCTCCTGATATCCGGCAGTCCCGTAATACGCCCTGAAAGGGAATCGTGTCACGGAGCCTGCGCGTTATTTCATGCTATTATAACATACTACCATTATAATATAGTTCTAATAAAGAAATATCGCGCATAAAATTTTATAAATATTTATATATTTTATAAAGTAAAGGAGGCAAAAAGGCTTTTCCGCTTTTTCCCGCCTTCTGCAAAGCGGTGCATATTGACAAAAACCCGAATATGTTATAATATACACTGAAATAATATGCGGCGTATTTTGCCGTTATCAAATAATAAAGTCGGTGGAAAACTATGAAAAAGAAAGTTCTCATTCTCTTCGGCGGAGTTTCAAGCGAGCACGATGTTTCCCTCGTTTCCGCGTCATCCGTAATCAAAAATATCCCTGCCGGCAAATACGATGTGCTCACTATGGGCATCACAAAGGACGGCGAGTTTTATCTTTACAAGGGCGATGCGGACAGCATCCCCGAAGGCGGCTGGCTTAAAGATGAATCTCTGCTCGAAAGAGCGGTTATTTCCCCGGTGCGCTCCCATCACGGCATAATCCACCTCGAAACGGGAGAGACCGAGAGAATAGATATCGTATTCCCCGTGCTTCACGGCAAAAACGGGGAGGACGGCACAATGCAGGGCCTGCTTGAACTCAGCGGCATTCCCTATGTAGGCTGCAACCATCTCTCGTCCGCAATCTGTATGGATAAAGCGTTCACAAACACCGTTGCCGATTTCAGCGGTATCGCTCAGGCAAAGTGGCTCGCTTATACCAAAGAAGAATACGCAGACGCGCCTGCCGACTGCCTGAAAAAGGCGGAAGAATACCTCGGATACCCCGTTTTCGTTAAGCCCGCAAACGCCGGCTCATCCGTAGGCATTTCAAAAGCAAAGAACGCATCCGAATTCGCCGAGGCGTGCAAAACCGCTTTTGAGCATGACAGAAAGATTGTGCTTGAGGAATGCATCGTAGGGCGCGAGCTTGAATGCGCCGTTATGGGCAACGCACGCCCCGTGGCGTCAACAGTGGGCGAAATAGTACCCTGCAACGATTTTTACGACTATGACGCAAAATACATTGACGATAATTCCGCCCTTCACATTCCCGCGAGAATCCCAGCTGAAAAGATAGAAGAAATCAGAGACCTCGCCGTGAAAACCTACAAGGCTCTCGGCTGCTCGGGGCTCTCAAGAGTAGATTTCTTTATGCACGAGAGCGACGGAAAGATACTGTTCAACGAAATTAACACCATACCGGGCTTCACCTCAATCAGTATGTTCCCCAAACTGTTCGGAGCAGTCGGAATTCCTTACGGCGAACTGATTGACAGGCTCTTTGAGTATGCGCTTGAAAGACAATGAGAGACGGATATATAACTGTAATTGACCGCCATTTTGCCGGCGGAGACGAAGAGCCCGGCTGCGGCGAACTCAGAACCGCCTGCCGCATCGGTGCAAAAGACGGCGCGATAATAATCGAATACACCGAAATTCTTGACGGTGAGAATGACTGCCGCTGTGTAATCACGCTCACGGAGAAAAGAGTTACGATGATAAGAAGCGGAGTTTTCCGCACAACGATTATTTTTGAGAACCGCAAGCGCAATTCCTGCGCCTATCACACGCCTTACGGCGAAATCCTTATCGGAGTGTACACAAACGCACTTTTCTCGGATATGTCCGAAAGCGGCGGCACTCTGAACCTTGCATACACACTTGATAATTCGGGAGATTTAATCTCAGAAAACGAATTGAAAATATCGGTTGAATTAAAGGAAGATTAAGATGTCAGTATTGGTTAAACAGGCAATAACACAAATAAGAACAGCAATTATGGATGCTGCCGGCAGAGCCGTTGCCGACGGCGAGTTTGAGCCCTGCCCGCTCAGCGATTTCATTATCGAAGTGCCCGCAAACAGGGCAAACGGTGATTATTCCTCAAACGCCGCAATGGCGTGGGCGAGGGATCTTCACAAGGCTCCGCGCGCCATCGCGCAGATTCTTGCGGACAGAATGATGCTTGAAGATACCTTTGTCAGCAGGTTTGAAATCGCGGGCCCCGGCTTTATGAATTTCTATCTTGACGATACATTCGGAGCCTGCATAATCGAGGATATCCTCGAAAAGAAGGAAGATTACGGCAAATCCACATACGGCGGCGGCAGAAAAATCAATGTTGAGTTTGTTTCCGCCAACCCCACGGGTCCCATGCATATGGGTAACGCAAGGGGAGGTGCTCTGGGCGACTGCCTTGCGAGTGTGCTCGAATGCGCGGGCTACGAAGTAAGCCGTGAGTTTTATGTGAATGACGCGGGCAATCAGATTGACAAATTCGGTCTCTCGCTCGATATCAGATATCAGCAGCTTTTCCTCGGCGAAAACGCCCCCGAACTGCCCGAAGACAGTTATCACGGCGATGATATAATCGAAAGAGCGAAAGAGTTTGCCGGTATTTACGGCGACAAATATATGAGTGTGTCCGAGCAGGAGCGCAGACAGGCTCTTATCGATTTCGCCCTGCCGAAAAACATTGAAAACATGAAGGTGAATATGAAGAAATACCGTATCAATTACGATACTTGGTTCCTCGAAAGCACCCTTCATAACGACGGCGAATTAAACGAAATTATCAATATTCTCAAGGAAAAAGGTCTCACTTACGAAAAAGACGGAGCGCTCTGGTATAAAAACAGCGAAGTGCTCGCCGAAAGGCTCCGCAGAGAGGGCAAGTCCGATGCCGATATTGAAAAACTTGAACTCAAAGACGAAGTGCTCATAAGGCAAAACGGTAATCCCACCTACTTTGCCGCCGATATAGCCTATCACCGTAACAAACTCGCGGTAAGGGGCTTTGACAGAGCGATAGATGTTTGGGGCGCCGACCATCACGGCCATATTGCCAGGATGAAGGGCGCGCTTGACGCCGTAGGTCTTGACGGAGACCGTCTTGATGTGCTGCTTATGCAGCTTGTAAATCTTATCAAGGACGGCAAGCCCGTCAAGATGAGCAAGAGAAGCGGCAAGGCAATCACCCTGACCGACCTGCTTGACGAAATTCCCATAGATGCCGTCAGGTTTTTCTTCAACACCAGAGAGCCCGGCTCACCGATAGATTTTGACCTTGACCTCGCAATTTCGCAAAACAGCGAAAACCCGGTTTATTACTGCCAGTATGCGCACGCAAGAATATGCTCCATCCTCGCGAAACTCGCCGAGAATAACATTCAGCCGAGAAAATGCACGCTGAAAGAACTTATGCTTCTCAAAGAGGATGAGGAGAAGGAACTTATCCGCCACCTCGCTTCATATACCGATGAAATCATCTCGGCGGCAAAGTATTACGACCCTGCAAAGATTACGCGCTATGCGGTTGAACTTGCAACTCTCTTCCACAAGTTCTATAACGCGCACAGGGTAAACTGCGATGACGAGAGTCTTATGCAGGCGAGGGTGAGTCTGTGTCTGAGTGTTAAGACGGTACTGGCGAATATCCTCAATATGTTCAGTATCACGGTCCCCGACAAAATGTAATCTTCTTCGGTCGGCGAATATACGGCAAAAAACAAACAGACAAGTTATATAGAAGTGCGGATTTTTAACTCGCACTTCTGTTTTTTATTCGTACTGATTTTCATAGGGAATAATTGTTTTGTCTGTTTTCGGCGTCTTTTCGCCTTTGCCGTATCTTGATACTGTCTTCAGTCGAAAATACGCCGTTTTTGCTCGTCTCTTCTCCTCCCTAAGTGCCACTCAGGTAGCAAGATTAATAATTGCTTTTTACAAATGCGCACCCCGTAGGGGTGCGGGTGTCCGGTGGACACCTTCGCGTAACGAAAGCACCGACCGAACCGACAGGTGAGACCGGATATCATCCGCCCGCAATACAGGATATGCGGAGCATCATCATCGTCGCTTGCGCCCCTTCATTGCGAATTTCGCATTGCGCATTGCGAATTAACCAATCGTCCCTTAATTCTGCATTAATAAAAAGGACTGCAATTGTAATATTGCAGTCCGTTTTGCGTTTTATGCTGTTGTTTGGCTGAAAAATGCGCCGATTTGCTTAAAAAACGCCGTTCACGGCGTTTTTCGGCGCGGGAGGTCAAATTATACTCATAACGAAATCGTATGCCTTATTGAAGCAGTCTCTGCCCTTTTTCACTATTGTTGCGATGGTCCAGGCGTGCAGTGATATGATGCCCGTGCCCTCAAATGTTTCGTATCTGATGCCGGCGTCCTCATACTGCTTCGCGAGGTCGTATGCCTCAAAGCGCAGGTAATCCTTTGCCGCGCTTACGATGAATGCGGGCGGAAAATCCTTTGTCACGCGGGGGTAGGAGAGCGCTCCTTCGGGCGTTTCGAGGTAGGCTTTTGCTTCGTCCGGGTCCATTCCGAGAAATGAGCAGACCATAAGATTTATATCAAAAAACTTTGACTGCGGTTTGCTTTCGTCAATCAGGTTTTTGAGGTCAAAACAGCCGCAGTGGCTCACGAGCGCCTTCACATCGAAGGCGTCACTGTGCCTGAAATTTATGCCGAGCGTGTCAAACAGGCTCTTGTCTTTAGCGAGCGCGGCGCATTCGAGTATGTAGTATCCGCCGGCGCTTTCGCCCGCGAGCACGATTCTGTCCGTGTCGAAATTGTATTCGTCCGCCTTGTCAAAGAGCAGGTCAATGGCGGTAAAGATTTCTTTTAACTGTGCGGGAAAAACTTTTCCGGGCGCGTAGGTGTAGGAAATCGAGGCGGTGAAAAAGCCTTTTTCAGCCCAGTTTGCCACATAGGTGTCGCGCATTTCGGTAATTCCCGATATCCAGCCGCCGCCGTGAATGTAGATAAACAGCGGCTTTTTCTCGGCTTTTAGGTCTTTCCTTGTGCAGAGATTTATATACTGCTTCTTCTCGCTTCCGTAGGCGATTTTGCTGTATTCGCAGGTTTTGGGGGTGGGTCTGTGAAGCGCAAGGTAGGCAAGGCCTTCCGTGAAATTATACCAGCAGGTGGCGATTTTCGCGTGCGTGTAAAGTCCTTTGTTCATTTTTCACCTTTCCACTCTGCAAGTCAGAGTAACAATGCCGCTGTCGATAATGTCAACCATTCCGTAATATCCTTCGGCTATCGAGCCGGGATTCATTATGTAGAGCCCGTCTTCATAGCCGCTTGTCTGTTTGTGCGTGTGGCCGTAAAGCACGGCGTCCGCCTTGAGCGACTGCGCTTTTGATATGAGATAAGCCTCGCCGTATTTCACCTTTTCAAGGTAACCGTGAGTGCACAGAATTCTTTTGCCGCCGATTATCAGCATTTCGTTTTCGGGCAGGGACGATAAAAAATCGCAGTTGCCTTTTACCGCCGTAACCGGTCTGCCGTTTATTTCGTAAGTGAGAAAGTCAAGGTCTCTCTCGCCGTCGCCGAGGTAGATTATGCGGTCAGCCTCTTTATGCATAAGAAGGGCCTGCCTGAAATAATAAGGCGTGCCGTGTGAATCCGAAAAAACAAGAAGTCTCATTATTCCGCCGTTTCCGTTTCCGCCGCCGTTTTTCTGCGGGTGAGCATTTCGTTGAGGTATGCGGCAATATCCTCATCCTCGCCCTTTTTGATTATGAAATGTTTCTGTGAGTATTTATCTTTCTTTGCGGTGAATTCTCCGCTCATATCAACGCTTACGCTCATCGGTTTTGAAAGCGCGTAGTATTCTCCGCCGCCTTCAAACGCATACTGCACAGCCGTCAGGTCGAAACTCGGGTTGAGGTACGGCGCCTGACTGCCGCAGTGCAGACGGTAGCAGTCGCACACGGGATTTCCTTCACACTCTTCCTCAAAGCCCGTCTTTATGCTCTTGCCTACATCGTAAGGCGAAAAGACCATGAGATTTCTGTATTTTTCGAGCACCGCAGCCGCCGAAACGGGGTCGGTTTCGATGTTGAATTCTTTGCCCGAAGGATATTTGCCTGCCATTGCAACAATGGAGTGAACCTTTTTGTTAAAGAGATTCGCGTCTTTTCTCAGTGCGGCGGCTATGTTTGTGAAAGTGCCGAGCGTGATAATGGTTACTCCGCCGTCGGGGGCATTCGCGAGCAGGTCAAGGCAGAGGTCAGCGGCATCCTGCGAAGCGCAGGCGCTGCTCTCGTATTTACAGTATTTTTTTGTGATTTCTTTGCTGTATTTTGAATTATCCGGAAGCACTGCCGCGCCCTTGTGAGAGCCCACGGGAATTTCGTCATAACCGTAGTATTCGCTTATCGCCCTGATGGTCGCGTTGCCGTAAATGTTTGAGGTGCAGTTGAGTATTCCGAGCAGTCTGATGCCGTATTTTTCAAGCATTTCAAACATTATCGCCATAGCGCCCGCGTCGTCGCAGTCGGGGCCTATGTCGGTGTCAAGTATAACCGCTCTCTTCTCTTCGCAAAGGGGAGTGTAGGCGGGTTTGCCGAATTCCTCCTCGGAGTTTACTGTCTTCACGGTGTATCTGATAATCCAGAAGATGAGCGCCGCCACCACGATTGCCGCACCGACCGCCACAACATATTTCATTGGCACAAGGTCATACACCTTGTCGCCGAGAATCGTGAAAAGAATTACTCTGGGCAGTATACCTGCGAGCGACATGCCGAGGTAGGGGAGATACCTTACTCTCATTGCGCCGAAAAACAGCGAGCAGAAGTCAATCGGAAGCCCGGCTATACGCATTATGAATATGCTCGATTTTTCGTGTTTTTCGTAAATATCCAGTATTTTTTTGCCGCTCTTGATGCTCTTGATTTTCTTTACTACAAAGGGCCCGCCGAGAATAAGACCGAGCAGATAGGTTACGCTGACCTCGATTATGATGCCGACTGTATTGACCGTGAGGGCGAGCCAGAGTTTCAGCGACATACCGACCGCTATGTAAACCAGCGAGGCGGGCACCACGAGCACCGCGCCTTTTACGGCATATACGCCGAGCACAACCGCCACGGCCTTGGGTATTGAGCCCGCATTTTCAATGAGGGCGCGCACGTCGATATTCTGCAAATCCTTGAATTTGACCAGAATCACCGTTATAACCGCCACGGCGATGATTATTCTTATTGCCAGGCCGAATGAATGCCTGAATCGCATAAATTTCTCTTTCACTTTTATTCTCCTTGACTTTTTCCGGGAAGAAAAAGGTTATTTGTTTCTATTATTACAATTATACTCCCGCGCCGTGATTTTATCAAGAAAAAAAGCATCTCTTCAGGGCAAAAAATGGAGGTTGATTTTATATTATTTTGTGATATAATACATAATCAAGTAAGTATGGATTTCAAAAGAAAGAGAAAACCGTTATGATTACTGCAAAGGAAAAGTATCAGCGCGCGCTGGGCAGTCTGACTTTTGACAGAATGTACGGCTACGTTAAGAAAAATCCTTCCGAAAATATAATAAAACTTATCAACCTCGGCGAGAAGTTTCTGGGCAATACTTTCCCGAAGAAGAATTTTGAGGCTTTCCGCAATGCCGTGAGCGACCCTGGCAGCGTCTGGTACGGCTATGCCGAAAGAATCATCAACGAGTGTGACGGCGGTTACATCAAAAAACTTCTTATGGCTCTCGGGCTCGGGGCAGGTGTTGCAGGCACAAAAGCGGTGCGCGCCAACAGAGAAAAATACAAGTGCAATATTCCGTTCATTATGCTTCTCGATCCCACCAGCGCCTGCAATATGAACTGCAAGGGCTGCTGGAGCGCGGAATACGGCCACAAATCAAATCTCTCGCTCGATGAAATGCGCAGCATAGTTGACCAGGGTACGAAAATCGGCACTCATGTATATATGTTTACGGGCGGCGAGCCCCTCATCAGAAAGAACGATATTCTCACCCTCTGCCGCGAAAACCCCAACTGCGCTTTCCTCGCTTACACCAACTCCACTCTCATAGATGAGAAACTCTGTGAAGAGGTTAAAGAAGTAGGCAACCTCACCTTCGCCGTGAGTATTGAGGGCACACCCGAAAGCAACGACGAGCGAAGAGGACAGGGCGCCTATGAGCACGCAATCAGGGCTATGGACCTGCTCAGGGAGCACGGCATCTTTTTCGGCATTTCCGTTTGCTACACGAGCAAAAATGTCAGCGAAGTGACGAGCGACGAATTTCTCGATTATATGATAGAAAAGGGCGTAAGATTCGCCTTCTATTTCAACTATATGCCCGTAGGCCATATGGGCGACGCGGACCTGATTCCGCGCCCGGACCAAAGAGCGCATATGTACACCTGGCTCAGAAAAGTCAGGGATTCAAAAACGGGCAAGCCCCTGTTTTTCCTCGATTTCCAGAATGACGCGGAATATGTGGGCGGCTGCATAGCAGGCGGCAGAAACTATTTCCACATCAACTCCGAAGGCGATATGGAGCCCTGCGTTTTCGTTCATTATTCGGACTCCAACATAAGAAACAAAACCATACTCGAAGGTCTCCACAGCCCGCTGTTTATGGCTTACTATCATAACCAGCCGTTCAACGACAATCACCTCAGGCCCTGCCCGATGCTCGAAAATCCGGACTGCCTGCGTAAGATTATCGCCGACACCGGAGCGCAGTCTACAGACCTTATCCAGAAGGAAGATGTAAACACCCTCTGCTCCAAGTGCGATAAATTTGCCGCGGAATGGAAGCCCATAGCTGACAATCTCTGGCAGACTATGACTCACCCGGACCCCAAAACGCAGTTTTACCGCGACACGGACGAGGCAAAAGCCGGAAAATAAAACTCAATACTTAAGGGGTGCTGATTATTCGGCTGAGATTATACCCATGAACCTGATCCCGGTAATTCGGGCGTAGGAACAGAGTATCACTGATTATCAAAGCACCCGGAAAACAGCCGGGTGCTTTTATTTTTACATATTACAAACGGAGGAATTAATATGAAAAACGAATCTAAAACTTTCGTGCTTGCCGAGTCGGCAATCATGCTCGCGCTCTCCGCGACGCTTTACACCGTAAGTGAATTCATCCCCTGGCCCACATGGATTCAGGGCGGAGGAGTCACGCTTTTCGCCAGCGTGCCGCTGATAGTGCTCTCTTACAGAAGAGGCTTTAAGGCAGCCCTGCCCGCCTCTTTCCTGCTCGGCCTGTTTGAACTGTTTATGGGGCTTAAAAACTTCGCCTGGGTAAAGGGCCCCGTTTCCTATGCCGTGGTTGCCCTTTTTGACTACATCCTCGCTTTCGGTGTTTTAGGCTTAGGAGGACTTTTCAGAAACAGGAAGGGAAGCACCGTCGCAAAACTGACGGCCGGAGCGGTCGTGACAAACGCGCTCAGATTTGTCTGCCACTTCATCAGCGGAATAACCGTATGGAGCGAATATACGCAGGGTAACGGCGGATTTACCAACCTTGATTCGCTTGTTCACGGCATTACAAAAGGCTCGGTCATTTATTCCGTAACCTATAACGGCGGCTATATGCTGCCCGAAACGGTTATCGCCGTAATCGGCTGCGCGGCGATTGCTCTCGTTCTGCCGAAAAAAGCGGTAGCAAGATATTCACAGGGTGTTACCGCCTCAGCAGAGAAATCACAGGAAACTGCACAAAGCGAAAACAATAATGCCGAATAAAAATATTGAAAACAAAATGCGGATATGGTAGAATAATCGGGAAGTCAATCATTTGGGAGGGCAGTATCAATGCCTAAGAGAAAAGATTATATTTCCTGGGACGAATATTTTATGGGTATCGCGATGCTTTCGTCTTACCGCAGCAAAGACCCCAACACCCGTGTCGGCGCCTGCATCGTGAATGACAAAAACCGCATTATGTCAATGGGCTACAACGGTTTCCCCATGGGCTGCAGCGACGACGAGTTTCCCTGGGACAGAGCGGGTGAAGAATACAATACAAAGTATCCCTATGTCTGCCACGCGGAGCTTAACGCAATTCTCAACGCGCGCGGCACAAACCTCGAAGGCTGCAAGATTTATGTTGCGCTTTTCCCCTGCAACGAATGCGCCAAAGCGGTTATTCAGTGCGGCATAAAAGAGGTCATCTATCTTTCCGATAAATATGACGGCACGCCCGGCAACAGAGCGTCGAAGAGAATGTTTGACGCGGCGGGGGTGAAGTACAAGAAAATCGAAATTGACCGCAAAGGAATTATGATCGATTTCACAGTAGAAAACATCTGACCGGTCGTAGAATAAACGGCGAAAAACGAACAAAAAAAAGAAGAAGAGGACTGCAAGTTTTTGATTTGCGGTCCTCGTTTTTTATTCAATCAAATTTACATAAGGAATAGTTTATATTTTTTGTTCTCGACTCTTTCCGTCCTTTGCCGTATCTTGATACTGTCTTCATTCGCAAATGCTCCGTTTTCGCTCGTCTCTTCTCCTCCCTAAGTGCCATTGAGGAAGCAAGATAAATACTTGTTTTTGATAAATGGGCATTCCGTAGGGGCGGATATCATCCGCCCGCCAAACAGGATATGCGTGAGCATTGGCCCTCTACAATTATGGAGAGGGTGCCCCGAAGGGGCGGGTGTGGTTAATGCGGAGCATTACAATCGGAGCAGCGCTCCCCTCAATTCTGCGTTCTGCATTCTTAATTCTGCATTAATAAAAGGCTGTAAGCGTTATGCTTACAGCCTTGAAACTTTGTTGTAATTATCAGAACGGATTGTGGCCTGTGGCGAGGCGGACTATGAAGCCGATGAATTTGCCTGCGGCTTCGCCGTATTCCTCAACATAGTAGTCATACTCAATGCCTTCTGCAATCAGGACAGGCTCCGTGTTTTCGCCGAGTCCGAGTTCCTTCAGTTTCTGAAGGACGAGGCGGGCTATCACTATGTTGCCTTCGGCATTGGGGTGCACCGAATCGCGGGCGATATATTCTCTGTGCCCGTTCATCGCAGTTGCCACATCAACTATTTCATACGCGCCGGGATGTTCTTCGAGGTAGCCGTATATCATATCGTTCACGGTGTTTGTGCCGTGCTTGTATGCGCCGCCGAGCAGCCCGTACCACGAGCAGAGCACCGTCTGCGCAAGGATTACGGCATCGGGGTTGAGTGCTTTGATTTCGTCAATGATTTTTGCGAAATTCTCAATCATATTTGCGGTGAGCTGCTTGTATCTCGGCGTTTCGATGCCTGCCACAAGGCCTACCGCTATGCCTACAACGCCCTCGTCGGTGAAATAATCGTTGCCGCCGATTGAGAGGCTGATTATCTCCGCGTCTTTTATGAGGGAGCGTGCGTATTCGTTTTCGGTCACCTGAATGAGCAGGCCCTCGGTTGTCCTCGCGGATCGGCCGATGTTGTAATAGTTGTATCCGTTAGTGTTTGCGACTATCGCTCCGTATGACGCCTCTTCGGGGTTTTTCACTCCGAAGCCCTGGGCAATCGAGTCACCCATAAGCAGGTAGTCTGTTTCCGCCTGCTGTGCCGCCGCCGTTGCCGCAAGAGTAAAGAGCAGGGCAAAGGTAAGCAGAAGCGATATCGTTCTTTTGATTGTTTTCATTTATTTACCCCTCCCGGTATCCCCGTAATCAGAATTTACCGCCGCCGCCACCGTGGCTTATGCCGCCTCCGGAAACGTGGATGCTCGTGCCGCCGAAGTGACCTCCCGAGCTTCCCGAGCCGCCGGAATCTTTATGCGTATCTTTGGGCTTGGGCATTGCGGAAACATTAGAGTAAAGGAATATATCATCCTGATTTGCAATATTGAGCGAATCGGAAACAGCATACTCTCTCGCGTTGCTCTTGATGCCTACGCTCTTGAGTTTGCTCTTCATGGGTGAAGTGCCGAGCGCGCCCGAGATAACGCCGAGAATAGCGCTGATTACAGATGAGCGCCCTGCGGGGAAACTCTTTTCGACCTCCGGAATCGGGAGTTCGTTTTCGTCGCCTTCACCCTCAATCCAGATATCATAGATATCGCCGTTTGCGCCCGACTCAATCAGTTCACTTGATTCGTAAGCGAACGCGGCAAAAGCCTTGTAGTAATCGCCGCCGCTCAGGTAGGGGAGCATAGTTTCTTCTATTCTCTCGATGCCCGCGTCGGTTATGTATTCAAGGCATACGCCGCAGGTGGATATCCAGTAATCCCTGTCAGCCATTGAAATTGCGAGCGCTACGGCATCGCTGCCGTATTCGCCGTTGTCAATATAATCATCGGCAAAAGTCATCATATCGTAGTAGCCGTAGTCCTGCATATCGTCAACGGTTACCACGATTATATTCACGCCGCATTTTTCGCTGAGTTCTTCAAGGTAGGAGGCAAGCTGAGTCTTTTCGTCGCCCGAGAGAAGATTTGCGCCGTCACTGAGTTTGTCGGAATAGGCGGCCGCGCTTATCGCAAGTGAAACAACGAATACAGCCGCAAAGACAAGGGCGAGAATTCTGCATACTTTCTTCATATCACACGCCCCCTTATCTCAGAAACAGGAACTGAATCAGAAATGAAGCGGCCGCAACACCTGCGGCGATTGCCGCGAAGTATTTGCCGTATTTCGCCTTGTCCATAGGCAAGTCGCCGACGAATTTGCCGGTCTGACCGTTCATGGCGAAGGTGTATTTCTGATTGTTCCAGGTGGTGTTGAGGAGCCATACGGGGCAAAGGGTATATTTTGCCCTGCTGTTTGAAAGATTGATTGTGCTGCTCTCAACTTCCACCGAGGCGTAGTTGCTTACTGTGGATTTGAAGGCTTCTTCGGTGCTCGCCTTTATTCTTTCGTTAGCTCTCACCGCCGATTCTTCGGCATCCACATCATATTTATCTGCAAGGAAGCCCGCAAGGTAAGCCGTCTGAAAATCAACCGCTTTGCTGAAATCATAAGGCTCTATGGACTCCATCAGCGTATCGTCGATATTTTTTGAGCCGTCAACGGGCACATTCGTGAAAGAGAGCGTGCCGCTGCGGTTGATGCCGTAATGGGAAGTTTCGGTGTAGATATTGAGAGCGTCTTCCCACACCCTCGTTTTGGTGGCTTTGTATTTTATGTCCGCCTCGGCATCGGCATCGAAAAGCCAGAAGGGAACATATATGCCCTTGATTTCGTCAATGTGATTCTGATCTTTGAATACGGAGGGAACAAGTTTTTTGCCCTCAAGGTGATGCATAAGGCCCGCCTTTGCGGCTTCTTTGTCAAGCTGGAAAGGAATAACATAATCGGGCTTGAGCATACCGCTGAACTGATCCATCATCACTACGGGGTTTCCGCAGTAGGGGCAGGAGGTGGCGGCTGTGTTTTCGTCGCCTATTATTTCTCCTCCGCAGCTTTTGCATACATAAGAGCGCAGATTGCTCGCTTCGCCCTCATCCCATTCGGAGCCCGCAGGCACATCCCACTGCATATTATCCTGCGGTTTGTCGAGCGTGAGGTCAAAGGCCGCCAGAGCCTCCATCTCAAACTCGGTGTCGCAGTAGGGGCATTTCATTTTCTGAATGCCGCTGTCAAACGCGAGCGCGCCGCCGCAGTTAGGGCACTTGTATTCTTGAATTTCTGCCATCGGAAAATCTCCTTGATAAAACATTCTGCCGTACAGGCGCACCTGTACGGCAGTTATTTGCCTGCTGATTACTGAGCGTCGTTTTCGTCAAAAGCGTCTCCGCACTCGGGGCAGAATTTGGGAGGATTGTGGGGATCTTCGGGAGTCCAGCCGCATTTGTCGCACTTGTAAACGGGTGCGCCGGCAGGTCTCTTTGCTCCGCAGTTAGCGCAGAATTTGCCTTTGTTCACAGCGCCGCAGGAGCATTTCCAGCCTTCGTCGTCGGGCTTCTTTGCGCCGCATTCGGGGCAGAAGTTGCCTGTGGCTGTTGCGCCGCAGGAGCATTTCCAGCCGGCTGCCGCGGGTGCTGCGGGTGCCGCGGGATTTGCGTTCTGCTGCTGACCCATAGCGTAAAGGTTGGCGGCGTTCATCGCTCCGCCTGCATTCATAGCCATACCCATGCCTACAAAGCCGTTCATTGCGCCGGATTCGTTGGATGCCGCTGCTCTCATTGCGTCGGCTGTTGCGCCGGTGATTGCCGCTGCGCCCATGGTGGGATCCTTGTAAACGGCAGTTGCCTGAATCTGCTTGATGCGTTCCTGATCCTCTTCGGGAAGAGTGACGGAGCCGAGAGCCACGGAAACAACTTCAAGGCCCCTGATTTCGCCCCACTTCTGCGAAAGAACCTGGTTCATCGCATTTTCGAGGTCGGTGGTGTGGGTTACTATCTGGTTGGGACGGATTTCAAGATCGCTGAGCTGACCGAAAGCGGGCTGAAGAGCGCTGACGAATTCGGTTTTGAGCTGAGTGTCAAGTTCGTCTCTCTTGTATTCTGTGGTTACGTTGCCGCAGACATTGGTGTAGAAAAGAAGGGGATCGGCGATTCTGTAGGAATAAACGCCGCTGCATCTTATGGATACATCGATGTCAAGGCCGATTTTGGAATCAACAACTCTGAAGGGGATGGGATTCGCGGTGCCGAATTTATTATCAACGAGTTCCTTGGTGTTGAAGTAATAAACTCTCTGGTCTTTGCCGGTGTCACCGCCGTAGGTGAATCTTCTGCCGACTATTTTGAAAGTCTCTTTGATTGATTCCTTGAGATTGCCGGTGAAGATTGAGGGCTCGGTGGATGTGTTATAGATGAATTCGCCGGGCTCTGCGCAGACCTCAACGATCTTGCCCTGCTCAACGATAATCATGCACTGGCCGTCTGCAACGGCGATGCCGGAGCCGTTTGAAATAATGTTGTCATTGCCTTTGGTGTTGGAGGAACGGGAGGTAATCTGCTTGGTGCCTCTCGTCATAAGTACATCTTTGGGCATAGCCTCGCAATAGAAAAATTCCTTCCACTGATCGGCAAGTGTTCCGCCTAATGCGCCGGCGGCTGCTCTTATAAGGCCCATAGGTAAAGTCTCCTTTCAAATTTTATAAAAAAATTATATCAATTAGGCGAAAAAAAGTCAACAATTCCGCCCTTTTGCCCGCTTGTATGTTTGCACAATAATAATTGTATTTATAGTTGAAAACACACAAAAACGTACTTTTATATTGAAAATATATAGTGCTTATGTTAAAATTACACGGATAATACAGGTTGCGAAAGGGGAGAAAAGCCTATGACTTCCGAAGCGGTTCGCGAAGAAAACACAAACGAAACCGCCGGTCTTCAGGCGGCGCATAAAGACAGACGGTATGTAGGCACCAAAGAAACCGCGGCTTATATTCTTTACGACATAGCGCAGTCCTTCAATATCAACAAATACAGTGATATTTTTATCACCGATATTGTCAAGATAGGGCTCAGATTCCAGAGTATTGTCAGTTTTGTGGTCGGTCTGTGGGATATGGTCAACGACATTTTCCTTGCCGCCATTGTTGACAAAACAAGGACAAGATGGGGCAAATTCAAGCCCTGGCTTATCATTTACGCAATCCCCGGCCTCGTGCTCTATACCCTTTACTGGACCATGCCCGTCACAATCGGCGGTATGGGCAAATACGATATCGGCAAACTGATATTCTTTCTGCTTTTCAGTCTGATTCAGAATCTCGCCGATTCCACCAAGGGTATCGCAAGGACCGGTATGCTCGCAACGATTACCCCCAATATCATTGACAGAACCAGGCTTATCACCGAAGCAAACCTGCTCTCCGGTTTCGTTGAAAAGGGTCCCGAAATCATAATGGGCGTGCTGATTGACCTCGTAAACCACGGCAAACTCAAAATCAAGATGCCTTCGCTCTACATTTCCGCAGGCGTTTTCTGCAGCATTGTGAGCGGCGCTTTCGCGATTGCGTTTGCCTTCATAGCAAAAGAGAGAGTCAATCAGACTGTTGACAAACCGAGTATCAAGGCGAGTTTCAAATCAATACTCACAAACAAGCCGCTGCTGCTCATAACCCTTTCCGAATTCCTCGGCGCTTTCAGCATCGGCTCCGGCGTAAACTATTACTACATCAACGTTCTCGGCCTTGCCACGATGTCCACCATAGTCGGCATCCCGGGCGCGATAGTTTCCCCGATTTCCTATTCTTATGTTCCCTGGGCAAGAAAGAAATTCTCCACCAAGACCCTCTGGGTTTTCGGCTCGCATATCAACGACTTCCTCATGGTCGGTGTTTTCCTGATAGGTTCAATCAACAAGAACTACAAGAAACTCGGCGCCATGATACCGGCATTTATGCTGCGTGAAACAATCTGGATGTTCTTCTGGGGCATAAGGTCTGTTATTCCCGAAGAGATGCGAAACGAATCCATCGACTACGGCGAATGGAAAAACGGCTACAGAAACGAAGGCCTTACGGGCGTAGCAAAAGAACTGCCCAGAAAACTTATCAACACCTTCGGCAATACCATCAAAGCCGCAATTCTCCACAAGGTAGGCTATGTGGAAGGCGCGGGCTTCGGCGGTCAGTCCGAAAAGACCGAGTATTCACTCTTCTGGATGTGCACCATTCTTCCCGTTATCACAAGCATACTTTCCATCGTGCCCAAACTCTTCTATGACCTGAGCGGTGGAAAGAAGGAAAGAATGTATGCGGAACTTTATGAGAGACGCGCGGCGATAGCGAATGAAGTTAACCAGATGAAAGACGAACTCGACGCGGATGCGGTCGGCGAATAAACGGCGAAAAACAAACAAAAAAGTAAAAGAGGACTGCAAGTTTTGAACTTGCGGTCCTCTTTTTATACAAGCGGAGCGAAACGCTCCTTCTTTGCAAATTGTTTTATTCGTCTTTACTGAGTTTCGATGTGCTTCTCTGTGCCATAACAAGCCTTGCGTAGATTCCGTTTTGCTGCAGCAGTTCACGGTGGGTGCCCGTTTCGGCTATTCTGCCTTTTTCCATAACCACGAGCCTGTCGGCGTTTCTCAGAGTTGAAAGGCGGTGGGCGATTGCGAAAGTTGTTCTGCCCTTTATGAGCCTTGCGAGGGCCTGCTGAATCTGCTCCTCGGTCTCGGGGTCGAGTGCGCTCGTTGCTTCATCGAGTATCAGTATTTTCGGATTCCTGAGCACCGCGCGCGCGATTGAAATTCTCTGCCTCTCGCCGCCCGAAAGATTGTGGCCGTCTTCACCCACAACGGTGTTGTAGCCGTCAGGCGCAGCCATAATGAAGGAGTGGGCGTTTGCCGCCTTTGCCGCCGCTATTATTTCGCCCGGCTGAGCGTCCGGCCTTGCGTAAGCGATGTTTTCATATATCGTGCCGGTAAAGAGGAAATTCTCCTGAAATACCACGCCGAGCTGCTCTCTGAAATCGTGCTGATTCATATCCCTTATATCCGTGCCGCCTATTGTGATAGAGCCGGAGTCCGCGTCATACAGGCGCATAATAAGGTTAATAAGCGTGCTCTTGCCCGCTCCGGAGTGACCGACCAGACCTATCATTTCGCCCTGCTTAACCGTTAAATCAATGTCCTTGAGCACGGGCTCATACGCCTTGTAGCCGAAGCGCAGGGAGGATATCACAAGGTCTCCGTCAAGCACGGCGGGTTTCGGGTCTTCCGCGTCTTCCACATCGTGCTTTTCGTCAACAATTTCAAATATCTTGATAAGTGAAGCGGCAACGTCGCCGAGCCTCTGCGGAAGGCTGCTCATCCATCTGAGCGGCTGATAGATATAGGCAAGGAAAAGAGTGAATTCAAGCAGCTGGCCCGCGCTTATGGAGCCGGTGATTACCATCCTGCCGCCGAAATAGATTACAAAGAATTCGCCTATTCCCATAACAAACGACAGAATCGGAAAGGCTATTGCCCACAGGTGCTCGTTGCTTGTGCTCACCTTAGCAACCTTCCTTGAAGCGGCTGAAAATTTTTTGATTTCGCGCTCCTCGCTGCCGAAGGTTTTTACAACTCTTATACCTCTTACTATATCGTGTAGAATTGAGTTTTCTCTCGATTCGCAGCGCCACTGCTTCTGATATCTCACCTTGACCGTTGACCAGAATTTGTGAATTGCGTAAGTAACAAGCGGCACGGGTATAAGCACCACGAGTGTCAGCAGGGGGCTGATGCTCAGCAAGATAATAAGAATCACTATGAACATAAGCAGTTTTTCGAGTGCGTACATTCCCTGCTCAACTATGAAACGCTTGACTTTGTCGGTGTCATTGCTCACCCTCTTCATAAGGTCGCCCGACGTTTTCTGCGACATTGAGGAGGCGGAGAGGCGCTGTACCTTGTCATACACGAGCACCCTCAGGTCGTTTGAAAGGTCGCCGCTCGCGATGTTTGCCTTGCGTTTGCTGAATATATTGAATACTTTGCTGAGAATCTGTGTGCCCGCCATCAGCGCGGCGACAATCGCAATACCGCGTGTTTTGTCCGCGTGCGGAAGAGTATTGTTATAAAGATAATCGTCAATGAGCCTTGCGTTGAGTACCGGCAGAATTGCCGAGCAGATTGATGAAAGAATTACAAAGAACGATGCAAACAGCAGCACGCCCGTGTAAGGCTTCGCGAGGGACAGCAGTTTCTTTGCGAGGTAGCCCTTTTCCACGCAGAAAAGGCAGGTGTTCAGACCTTTTGCATAGTGTCTGCCGCATTTGGGGCATACCCTGAAGCCTTCTTTCGAAATCTCGGTTTCTTCGCCCGTGCTTATGTAGTGGTTGATTACCTTGCAGAATTCGCCGATTTCTTCAACGCATCCCATTGAAAATCTGCATACTTCAAGGCTCTCGCACATATCGGCAGGGGAGTTAACGGGCACAAGTTCAAGCGTGCCGCAGCCGACGTAAGGGCGTATCACAAGTTCTTCAATTCCGTCAATTGACGCTTCAAACAGAGTTTTGCCGCCGAGCGAAGCGGTCACTGTGCCGTCGCTGAAAAGCAGTGTTCCGGTGCATATTTCTCCCGAGGGGGCAATATCAAATTTCGCCTGAGTGAGCAAGGTAATTCACCTCCTTACATCCGGTAGTTGTTTATCAATAAAGGTAGGGCTCGAGTTTTCTGCGGCTCTTTTTGGGTATGGAGTCGAAATCCAAAATCCTGTATCTGTTGCCGTCAACATCAATCAGGTCAAAGCCCTTTTCGTGGTAGCGTATGTTTTTGGTAAGATCCTTCACGGTGAAGTTTCTCTTTAAGTCGCCGAGCATCACGTCAAAATAGAAGTTGCCGAATTTTTCGCGGATTGAAAGAATTTCGGTGATGACGGGGCTGAAATATCTCTGCGAAAGTTCTTCATTGATGAGTTTTTGATTTTCTTCTGAAAAATCCGAAATATGCTCTATGATGCCGAGTTCTTTCTTATCAATATCGGATATGCAGACATAGTCATCGGGGAAAGAGAGCGGCAGAGCCCTTGCGAGCACCACTCTTTTGTATTCCGTGCCGTTAATTACGGCTCCCAGGAAGCCCTTCTCTGTTCTGAAAAAGCTGCAGGAATCCGGAGATAAATATTCCGCCTTGAGAGTATCGGGGGAGATGGTCTGCTGTTCGTTATTCTGCGTTTTGTTCATTGCTCTGCTCCTCCTCTTCGCCGTTATTTGTGCACGAATCGGCGCCTATCGCTATGGTCTTGAGCGCTTCGGACTGAATCTTGTATAGCCTGAAGAACTCGCCTTTCTTTTCGATCAGTTCGGCAAAGGTGCCGTATTCGACTATCGTGCCCTCGTCAATTACCGCCAGGTAATCGGCGTCTCTCAGAGTCGAGAGCCTGTGGGCGATTGCGATTGTCGTGCGCCCCTTTGACAGTTTCGCGAGTGAATTCTGTATGTTTCTCTCGGTTTCGGTGTCCATCGCGGCTGTCGCTTCGTCAAGGATAAGAATCTTGGGATTCTGAATTATCGTCCTTGCGATTGATATCCTCTGCTTTTCGCCGCCCGAGAGTCTCTGACCTCCCGCGCCTATTCTTGTTTCGTAAGCGTCGGGCAGTTTCATAATATAATCGTGGGCGAAAGCGGCTTTGGATGCGGCAATCACCTCATCCATTGAAGCGTCGGGCTTTGCGTATCTGATGTTATCCGCAATACTTCCGGCAAACAGATATATATCCTGCGAAACGAGGCCTATGTTTCTGCGTATGTCGGCGAGTTTCACGTCTTTCACATCATAGCCGTCGATTTTTATGCTGCCCTCTTTTGCATCGTAGAGCCTTGAAATAAGGTTTGCTATGGTCGTTTTGCCGGCGCCCGTTTTGCCCACTATACCGAGCATATCTCCCGCCTTCACTTCAAGCGAGAGTTTTTTGATAACGGGCCTTGCGGGCTCATATTCAAATTCAAGTTCGTTTATTTCAATGTCGCCCCTGAGATTGTCAAGGGGTATTGCATTTTCTTTTTCGGTGATTTCGGGCTCCGCGTCGCAGATTTCAAACACTCTTGTTGCGGCGTCCGCGCATCTTGACCACCAGTTGGTGACCCAGGCAAGGAAGCCGAAGGGCTCCTTGAGCATTTCAAGGTAGACAATGAAACTCAGCAGAGTGCCCGCCGTCATTGTGCCGCGCGCAACAAGTACACCTCCGTAGCCGAGCACGGCAGTTGAAAGCAGCATCGCGAGTATTTCCATAATCGGAAACAGCGTTGCCTCCGTAACATTGAGTTTCACTTCGGCGTTTCTTACATCCATGCTCATATTGCTGAAGCGGTCAAGTTCGTCATCCTCTTTGGCAAAAGCCTTGATAACTCTCTGGCCGTTGATGTTATCGGAAAGCACGGAGCCGATTCTTGAGTGGAAAACCCAGACCTTGTGGTGCATCCTGCGGAAGAATCTGTCGCCGAATACGAGCGTCACAATCAGCAGGGGAGCGGAGAGCAGGGCAAAGAGCGAGAGCCGCCAGTTCATCTTGAGCATAAGAATAAGCACGCCGATTACAGTTGCGCCGTCGATGATTATTCTCGGTATGCCGTCGGTGAAAAACCAGTAGATGTTTGTAGCGTCCCTCATAACCCTGTTCATCAGCGAGCCGGTCTGCTTTGAAGAATAGAAGTTTACCGAAAGGCGCTGCATCGCTTCAAATATTTTCACCTTGATGTCATACATTACCTTCGGCATAATCGTTGCGGACATATACTGCTGAATCATCGTGAGCACCACATTGAGAATGCGCACTCCGATAATTCCGAGCACAAGCACGCCGAGCGCCTTGAGAAGCTCAGCCTGCGGAAGAGAGTCTGGATTTGAAAGCACGTTGTCGTAAAGACTTCTTGTGCTTATCTGCGGCACAAGCACCTGCACGCCCGCTGATGCGACCATAACGAGCACTATTGTCGCAATCTGCGGCACGTGGCCGCCGAAAAACTTGATAAGACGCACAGCGGTGGCGGAGTTTTTGGAATGCTTTCTGCAGAAATCCTTGCCGGGAGGGCAGGGGGCGCCGCAGCGCTTGCATACGCCGTGATCGTCGGGCCTTTCCGGAATTTCGATATTTCCCGTATCCTTATATGTATTGAATACTCTTACGAAGTCGGCGAAATCGCCGAGTTTACCCAGAGAAAACCATACAAGCGGCTCTGCCTCCCCGTCCTTATAAAGAATAAGCCTGCCCGTGGAAAGGTAACTCTCAGTTTCCAGATAATCAATATCGGAAAGGGGAATACTCTTAACACAGCCAAGCGTGAATTCGGGTTCAACCGGTGTATGGTTTTTCTTGATTTTGGCAAGTTTCTCCTCGCCCGTCACGATATACAGCCCTTTTTCATCAAAGAAAATACGGGCATCGCACAGGCACTGTTCATTATCCATATCGCCGCCTACGGAAAACAGAATGCCGTCCGTTGACAGCCCCGCTTCATTGAGAGCGCGGCACAGCGAAGGATAAAAGTCGTTTCTTCCTCTTTTTTCGGGTGGATGTTTTCTCTTTCTTCCTGGTAATCTCATAACAGTTAAAGCAACTCTCTGAAATAAAGTCCTCTTGTATATTTTTCCGTGTTTATTCCTCTGTTGTATTTTTCGATTATATCTTCGCATTCCTCACCGCTTTCAACGGTGAAGTAGAGAAGATGATAATCGAATGGAAATTCGTTTTTTCTGTCAAAATTGCATACCGGCAGGGAGTTGAAAATGAAACTGCAGCCGTTTTTGCACCTGACCGGGAAGCGCGCCCCCGTCCTGTCAACCAGGCAGCTCTCTTTCCCGCACTCTTTGCAGGAGATTTCGTTGGCAACGGGGCAGTTTCTTGTGACCATAACAGGCAGGTTTCCGTAAAGTAATACGCCTTTACAGACGTCATTCCCGAGCCCTGCGGCGTCTCTTATGCCCGTTTCGGGTGAGATGAGCGTATCTTTGGCTCCCAGGGCGGAATATTCTCTGAGCGAGAGGGTATTCATGGCGTTTGTACCTATTCCGCAGGCAAAATCCATACCGGCTTTTTTCGCCAATGCGATGCCGTCAAGGTTACAGCACCAGGCGAGCGAAACGCCTGTATTCTTAAGAACAGCAAGCCTTTCAAGATAATAATCCGAATTTAAAAAAACATTTACCGGCACTTCCGCCGCGATTTCGGCGCCGGATGAAACAAGTTTTTTCACCGTTTCTTCGCCCGTTTCCGGCGGAATTATGATTCTTGCCGCGTTTTGCGGTATTTTTGTTATCTGTGATTCGGAAAAGTAGTGTATATGAAGCGCCGGAGAAGATGTTGTTTTGACGCTCTTTGTAAAGTTAAACGGCTTTACAAACTTTTCCGGAGTTTCGGCGATTTTTTCCGTAAGTCCCGCGAGTGCATCCCTGCGCAGAGCATTGAGCGAGGCTGCCGAAAGGTATAATCCGGGCTCAATTTCACATTTTATTTCGCCGGGAGCATACTGTGTGCCGCCGAGTTTGCCGAGCCTTGCCTGTGCTTCTTCATCCGTCAGACTTCTGCTCACCGCAGGCGCGGGTTTTTCGGGCGAAACGGCGGTGAAGAATTTGCCCTGAGATGAGGCGGTAAGCGCTGCTTCCTCCGCCGTTACTTTCAGAAGCATATCCGCCGTAAATTTCTGATATTCTTTTTCGTAAAGTTTTTCCAGATCTTTGAGCACGGAGGAGGCGTTTATCACATCCTGCTTCGTGCGTATGCCGAACATATCTTTACCGCGTTTTCCGTCATAATAGCCCGTGGTGAAACCCGAGCGTGAAAATACGGATTCGAGCGCAGATTCAAGTTCTCTGTCCTCTTTGCCGTCAAGGGCGTTTCTGCACACCTTTACTGCGGCCGCCACATATTCGGGCCTCTTCATTCTGCCTTCTATCTTAAGGGATGAGATACCTTCGCTTTCAAGTTCTTTCACCTTGTGAACGAGTGATAAATCCTTGAGGCTCAGGTTATATCCGCCTTTGCCGTTCACACCGAAGGGCAGACGGCAGGGTTGGGCGCAAAGGCCTCTGTTTCCGCTTCTGCCGCCTATCACGCTGCTCATAAGGCACTGCCCCGAAAGGCACATACACTGAGCGCCGTGAACGAAATGCTCAAGGTCAATATCTGTGCCGGCGGCAATCTTTTTTATTTCATCTTTTGTCAGTTCTCTGGGGAGCACCGCTCTCACAAAGCCGAGTTCCTTAAGCAGGTTAATGCCGAATTCTGTCTGCACGCTCATCTGGGTGGAGGCGTGAAGAGGCATTTCGGGGCACACTTCTCTTGCGAGCGCCGCTATACCCAGATCCTGCACTATCAGCGCGTCAACTCCCGAGAGAGCCGCCTGCTTTATTTCTTCATACGCTTTTTCGAGTTCGGTGTCGGTTACAAGCGTGTTGAGGGTGAGGTAAACTTTTACGCCTCTTTCGTGGCAGTAACGCACTGCCGCGGCGGTCTCTTCGTGCCCGAAGTTTTCGGCGTTTCTGCGTGCGTTGAAGGCTTTACCGCCGAAGTAAACCGCATCCGCTCCGCAGCGTACAGCCGCCGTGAGCGCGGGCATACCTCCCGCGGGGGCGAGTATTTCCGCTTTCACTTCAGACCGCCCAGCGCTTCAAGTTCTTTTTTGAGCGCGGCAACTTCTCTTCTTGCGAGTTCCGCGTCGGTTCTGTTTCTCGCGGCGTCTTCAAGGTAGGCCTGAATCTGAGTGCGCAGGTTATCGCAGTCTCTTTCGCTCTTCTTATATAAATCAATGTATTCGAGAGCGGTGAGCACTGCCGCCTGGGTTACGGAGACTCTGGAGTTTGACTGAACGAGGGCATTGATTTTGCCGTCAAGTTCTTTGCCGAGCTGCTCCAAATATTCAGGATCGTCATCGGTGTTTATGTTGTAGTATTCGCCGCCGATGATGAGTTTGATTTTTTCCATATTTATCCCTCATTTTTCCAAAATCGTATTCTCCGTATATGATACAACATTATTCGGAAAAAATAAAGTGTTTTTTCTGCTTCTTTTTCGTTGCGGCGCTCTGCCGTATGTGATATAATATACGCTGAATAATCACGGAGAGAATGAAATGAGTTTACTGATTGCGCTTATATACCTTGCATTTATCAGCCTCGGTCTGCCCGATTCACTGCTCGGCTCGGGCTGGCCCGTTATGCGCGCGGAGATGAACGCCCCTATATCCGCCGCGGCAATTATAACTTCTATTATTTTTCTTTTTACCATAATATCCGCTCTGCTCTCCGATAATCTTATAAGGAAATTCGGCACCGGCAAGGTGACCGCCTTCAGCGTGCTTCTCACCGCCGTTTCAATGCTCGGCTTTTCCTTCTCGGCACACTTCTGGATGCTGTGCCTGATTGCCGTACCTTACGGCTTCGGCGCGGGCGCGATAGATGCCTGCCTCAACAATTATGTCGCCCTCAATCTTTCATCGCGCCACATGAGCTGGCTTCACTTCTGCTGGGGGCTCGGCGCGGTAATCAGCCCTTATATTATGGGCCTTTCCATCTCCACACGCTGGGGATGGCGGGGCGGCTACAGGACCGTTTCGTTTATCCAGTTTGTGCTCGCGGCAATCCTTATAGCCGCAATCCCGCTGTGGAAAAAATACGCAAACAAAAGCGATGATTCCAAGGGCGAAGAGAATAAAAAACTCTCTTTTATTCAGGTGCTTAAACTCCCCGGCGC